>CASDUB010000211.1 GCA_949283905.1 uncultured Lachnospiraceae bacterium
CCATAACTGTATCGCCGTCTTTTACAAGTGCGGCAGCTTCTTTAGCAGTGACAATTTTTGCTTTAGCCATTTCATTCCTCCTAAAAATCAATGATTACTCAGCTAATATTATTAAAAAAATTATTAACCATATCATTTATTATCGTAAAATATCACAGCAATGTCAAATGATATTTCAATTTAAGCTTACAATTTTAACATTTAAGTGATATGATAATAGAAAGTAGAGTTTTGCATTTTTAATAAGGAGGTACAGGATGTATTGTGTCGGTGATTTTGTTGTTAAACCTAATACAGGTGTTTGCAAAATAGATAAAATTGTTCTTTTGAATCCGGATGGAACAGAAGAAAAAGAATACTATGTCCTGCTTCCCGTTGAAAATGAAAAATCCAAAATGTTCGTTTCCGTGGACGTTGACAGAAAACGTCTCAGACCTGCCATGTCAGAAGAAGAAGCAAGAGCTTTTATCAGAGAAATTCCCGATATTGACGAGACTGAGATACCGAGCGATAAGCTGCGTGAGCAGCAGTACAAAGAAGCTTTCAGGACAAATGAAGCGGAGGCTCTTGTAGGAGTGATAAAGAGTCTTAATTCGCGCATAAAGAGCAGGATAGCGATCGGCAAAAAGATCACCTCTACAGATGAAAGATATCTGCATCAGGCAGAAAGGGCTCTCTATACGGAACTTGCTTTTTCGCTGAAAACGGATTATTCAAAGATCAGAGATAAGATTATGGAGATTATAGAAGGATGACAAAACCCGCGCCATGGCTGCACGATCCGAAATATACCATTGAAATACTTAAGAAGTATGATTTTAGATTTCAGAAAAAGTTCGGACAGAATTTTCTTATAGATGAACATGTTATAAATAAAATAATTGACGCGGCGGATGTAGGAAAAGACGATTTCGTTCTGGAGATCGGACCGGGTATAGGAACTCTGACTCAGCATCTTGCGTATAACGCGCGGGAAGTGGCTGCAGTTGAAATTGATAAAAATCTTTTGCCGGTGCTTGAGGACACTCTCGGAGGATATGACAATGTTACAGTTATAAATGAAGATATACTGAAACTTGACATAATTAAACTTGTAAATGAAAAGAACGGCGGCAGGCCGGTCAAAGTGGTCGCGAACCTTCCGTATTATATTACGACTCCGATCATTATGGGGCTTTTTGAAAAACATGTGCCCATAGAATCGATGACGGTGATGGTGCAGAAAGAAGTAGCCGACCGCATGGCTTCGGGCCCCGGGACTAAGAATTACGGAGCGTTGTCTCTTGCGGTGCAGTATTATTCAGAACCTTATCTTGCCGCAAATGTACCGCCCAACTGTTTTATGCCGAGACCGAATGTCGGAAGCGCGGTCATCAGACTGGCTTTGAAAAAAGACAAAATTCCCGTAAAAGATGAAGCCCTTATGTTCAGACTTATCAGAGCGGCTTTTGAACAGAGACGAAAGACATATATAAACGGACTTAAGAACAGCAGCGAGCTGCCGATATCTAAAGAACAATGGGAAGAAATATTTAAGAAAATGGACCTTTCGCCAAGTATCAGGGGCGAAGCGCTTAAACTTGACGAGTTCGCAAAATTATCGGATATTGTTTCGGAATATATAAATTAGGGCAAAAAAAATGGAACTGTAAAAAAACAGTTCCTATTTTAAAAGAAGGAGATCCGATTTGATCGGAAAATGAAAAAAGAAAATTGTTTTGTGTTGTTTACTTTTGATGATTTTAGTGTATTGTTCAAATGTGAGAAAAAAATGTGATTCGTGTAACAAAAATATGAATAAAATGTTAATAAATTTATCATGTCACATATGCACAAAAAATATGCTGAGAATATATTAAAATCGGACAAAATAACGAATGTTCATATTTTGTTCATATTTTGATGATACTATAATCAAAGCTAAAGAGCTGACGTTCAGCGCGGTAACGCGTTTGGTATTTTTCATAATAATTGCCCCGACAATTTGTCGGGGCACTCCTCATTTATGGGGGTTTTTACGAGACGTGATTTTTTGGAGATGAGAAAATGAAGAGCAGAGTAGCGTTATTATTTTGCGATACATATGAAAGCGATAAAGTATATGAAAAACTGAAAAAAGGATTTGAATTGCTGGGCGGGGTTAAAAGCATTTTTAAGCCGGATGAAAAAATCTTTCTTAAATTAAATCTTGTAAGGGGAGCAGCTCCGGAAAGAGCGGTGACTACGCATCCTTCTGTCGCGACGCAGACGGCAAGGATTTTAAGCGAGGAAGGATTTGAAAATATAAAAGCCGGCGATTCGGCGGGATTCGGTTCATCGGTAAAAATAATGACTGATCTCGGCCTTGAACCGGATTTTAATAAATACGGCGTTCAGATGACGGAATGCAGAGAAGGCGTAAAGGTTGATTTTGAAGACGGAATACATGCGAAAAGTTTTGTGCTGTCAAAAGAGGTCGTTGAAGCAGACGCTCTTGTAAGCATCTGCAAGATGAAGACGCATGCGCTTGAATATATTACCGGCGCGGTGAAGAACCAGTACGGATGCGTGCACGGGTTAAATAAAGCAAAAGGGCATACCGTTTATTCGAGCCAGGAAAGTTTCGCAAAAATGCTAGTCGATCTTAATAAATGTATCAGGCCGCGTCTTTATATAATGGACGGAATCGTCGCCATGCAGGGAAACGGACCTACTTCGGGCGACCCGGTAAATATGAACATTCTGATGATGTCTGAAGATCCTGTGGCGTTAGATGCGGTATTTTGCGATATGATCGGACTTAACCCTGAAAATATTCCGACTATCGCGTATGGAAAACAAATGGGATTGGGTACTTATCTTGAAGATGAAATAGAAGTTGTGTCCGAAACCGGAACTCTTACATTTAAAGAAGTCTTTGAAAGATTCGGAAAACCTGATTTTGATGTCATACGTACAAAACACACGTCAAAAGGCGTTATGGGGTGGGTTACGAAGCTCGCCAGGTTTAAGAGAAAACCTAAGATAAACAAAGAACTTTGCAGAAAATGCGGAGTCTGTGTCGAGGCGTGTCCAGTGGAAGGAAAAGCAATAAGTTTTGCCAACGGAAGAAATAATCCTCCGGTTTACGACTATAAAAAATGCATAAGATGCTTTTGCTGTCAGGAAATGTGTCCGCATAAAGCGATTTTTGTAAAAGGTAAAATGTGATGACAGGAGATTAAGAAAGTGGAATACAGTGTAGAAGAAGCAAGAAGTATTTTTATCCGTGACAGGTATGCCATGGAGACGACTAAGATAGATATTTTGGAGGTTGCCGACGGTTACGCCAAATGCTGCTTTGAACTTTCAGATGAGCATAAAAACGCATTGGGATCGGTCATGGGAGGCGCGCTGTTCACCCTTGCCGATTTTGTTTTTGCCGTTGCGACAAATTATAATAAGCCGTACTCTACAGTTACATCCGTAAGTTCGATATCTTATCTCAGAGGATGTAAAAGCGGAATGATATACGGTGAAAGCAGACTGATAAAAGACGGCAGGATCAGCTGCACTTATGAGATCAATGTGACAGATGAAGAAGGAAAGCTGCTTGCGGTTGTAACGACAAACGGCATTCATGTAAAAAAATAAATTTAATCATGCGCCGCAGGTTATAAGAGACATAATGAAAAAGATAATACTAAAACAGATTGTTTTATCGTAACATCATATATGACAAGTGTTTATAAAATCGGATAATTATGATTAAATTTAAGGAGGAACACTATGAAAACATGGTTTATAACAGGCGCATCCACAGGACTCGGAAGATGCATTGCAGAAGCGGCTCTCGGAAGAGGCGATAAAGTCTGCGGCGCTTCGATCGATCCTGAAAATATGCAGGATTACGAAGGACGTTTCGGAAAAGAAAACGTACTGGTAGAGAGACTTGATATTACAGACAGCGAAATGTGCAAAAATGTATTCGCGAAAGCCGTTGATTATTTCGGACATATCGATGTTCTTGTAAACTGTGCGGGATTTATGCAGTGCGGTCCTGTAGAAGCTATGGAAGAAGACGAAGTAAGAAGAATTTTTGACTGCAACTTCTTCGGAACATTTTTCCTTTCGAAAGAAGCGGCGCGCCACATGAGAAACAGAAAGAGCGGCACTATAATACAGATCGCAAGCCTTTCTGCGGTTGATGTTATCGCAGGAGAGAGCATGTACGGAGCGACAAAAATGGCCGTTAAGGGAATGTCGCAGGCGCTTCATGCTGAACTGGAGCCTTTCGGCGTAAAGGTATGCATAATCGAACCGGGCCCTGTTCATACGGAGATGGCAAAGAGAGCAAAACTCTGCAGGACAAGGATACCGGAATACGACGTTGTATGCGGTGAAGAGCTCGACCGCTGGGAAGAAGCCGACGGATATTCGATGCCTAATGCCACATCTCCCGCAAAATGCGCGCAGGTTATCATTAAGATGGCGGATGCGGAAAATCCGCCGAGAGAGATCGTACTTGGCTCATTTGCGTACGAAATTCTCAATGTCACATATAAAGAAA
>CASDUB010000212.1 GCA_949283905.1 uncultured Lachnospiraceae bacterium
AGACTCCATCAAATGCTCTGTAGTCTGATAACCAGCGAACATTACTCATTCTTGCAGAATCAGAATATACTAAAAGTCCGTCAAGTCCTTCAATCTCCATCTGCCTTTTTGTTTTTGCAAGCCTCTCCTTGAATTCACTTACAGGAATATCCTGTAATACATCTTCGTATCCCATAAAAAACCTCCTTTTTATTTAAAAATTATTTGCAATATATTCATCAACTGTATCTGGAGTTACAACTTCATACGGAAGAATAATACGTTTATCTACACTTTCCCCATGAGCAAGCTTATAAGCTGCAGCTACTGCTTCATCCATTGTGGAATTATTTGTTATAGTAATCTTAAAACTGCTTCCTTCCTGAATAGCTTCACATGCATCCTGCTGTCCGTCCATTGAAATGATCTGTATTTCATCTTCACGTCCTGCGTCCTTAATCGCTTCATAAGCGCCAAGAGCCATTTCATCATTTTCCGAATAAACAAGATCTATATCCGGATTAGCCTGTAAAATATTAGCCATAACTTCATTTGCCGTTAATCGAATCCAATCTGCCGCCTGCTCTGCGATAACATTTAATCCCGGATATTCGGTAATCTTAGAATTCCATCCTTCGTATCTGTTTAATGAGTTTGTCGACTCCACAACACCTCTGATCATAACGACATTTCCTTCTCCATTTAAGAGCTCATTTGCATAATCAGCGGCCGCAACGCCCATCTCAACCTCATCCGTAGAAACAAATGTATCATAGTAGTTATAAGCTTCTTCGTCCTCATTAGCACAGCCTGAAGCTGCTATTACAAGAGGTATTCCTGCTTCGTAAACTTCCTGATATGCTGGATAAATTGAAGTTCCGGATAAAGAAGATACAATGATACAGTCACAGCCCTGCTGAATAAGCGATTCAATGTTTGTAATTTCCGTCTGAACATCTCCGTCGCCTTCAACTACAACCGGCTCAATGTCATCATAGTTTTTAACTACCTCCTTGAAGGAATCAACCATTGCAATACGAAACGGATGATTCATTACGCACTGCGAAAAGCCTATTTTAACTTTGTCTTTGCTTTCAGCAGATGCCGTCTCATCAGATGCCGATGATTCTGTAGATGATGAGCCTGCAGATGATGCCTCTTCCGGTTTGCTTTCATTTCCGCCGCATGCCGCGAGGCCGGCTGCAAGACTTGCCATTACAGCAATTGCCAGTAATCTTTTTTTCATTTTTACACTCTCCTTTTTTATTTATTTTTATTTTTTACAGTTTCTAAATATCTTTTAGCAGTTTCTTTCGTCTGTTTCCGATTTCATTGCTAATAATCAGTGTTGTTACAAGAATGATAATACCTGTAACAATCGGTTGCCCGTTTACATCAAAGTTCATAAGGTTCATCAGGTTCTTAATAATACTCACAACCATTAAGCCGATAAATGCCCCAATCATACTGCCCTTGCCGCCGGTCATACTTATTCCGCCTACTACGCAAATAGTTATCGCCGTCATCTCATAATCATAACCCGTTCTTGGTTCGCCAATTCCAATTCGTGCTGTAATAAGCATTCCTGATATCGCGGCCAAAACAGCCGATATCATATATACCAAAACTTTTACCCTGTCTACCCTCACACCAAAAAGTTTTGCGGTCTCTTCGCCTCCACCAACAGCATATACATGACGTCCAAATCTTGTTTTTGTTGTCACAAAATATGCGATTATAAAAGCTGCTATGACATAAATAACACCTATCGGTATACCAAATACATCTGCTTTGATTAAATTTTTAAATGATTCGTCTACACTTGATCCGGTAATCGGTCCGCCGCCGGTAAAAAGATATGTGCATGCCCTCATGGTCATCATCATTGCCAGTGTAGCCATAAACGGTTCTACTTTTAGCTTAGTAATAATAAATCCATTTAATGCCCCGCATGCAATTCCTATTGCAAGAACCGAAATGAAGATAACTATAATCGGATAATGATTTATCGCCAGTTTTGCTGAAACAACTGAAGCAAAAGCCATAACAGAACCGACTGACAAATCAATTCCCCCGATAAAGAGTACAAAAGCCATGCCGATACCGATAAATCCGGATTCAACAGCATATTGAAGAATATTTGAAAAATTAGCTATCGACAAAAAGCTTTCCGATAAAATCGCGCCAACAATAATTAATACTACCAGCATTACAACCGGGATTATCTGGGATATATTTATATTCCTTCTCATCTTCTCACCTCACCAACGCATGCTCCATTATTTTTTCCTGTGTTGCTTCGCCTTTGTCCAAAGTTGCCGTCAACTGTCCGCTTGAGAAAACAAGAATCCGATCTGACATTCCTATGAGTTCCATCATATCAGTAGAATAAATGATAACTGCCAATCCCTGCTCTGCGAGTCGATTAATCTGATTGTAAATTTCTGCTTTTGCTCCTACATCCACACCTCTGGTCGGTTCTTCCATGATCAGTAACTTGTATTCATCTAACATCCATCTGCCTAAAAGCACTTTCTGCTGATTACCGCCTGAAAGTTCATTTGGACATGAGTGCAATCCATTTGCTTTTAACTTCATTATGTCGGATACTTCGCTTGATTTTGATAATTCTTTCCTGTGATTAATTATATAGAATTTACTAAAAACAGATTTCAAAGAACTTATCGTATAATTGTTTACTAAATTCTGATTGAGAAACAATCCTTGCGTCTTTCTATCCTCAGGCAGATATGCGATACCCTGTTTAATGCTGACAGCAGGATTCTTCATTTTTACTGCTTTACCGCTGCATGTCACTTTCCCATTTGGCTTTATTTCTGTCATTCCAAACAGCGCTTTTGTTACTGCATTTGCTCCTGAAGAATCCAATCCTGAAAAACCAACGATTTCACCGGCGTGAACGTTAAAGGAAACATTTTGAAAGTATCCTTCTAACGAAAAATTTTCCACATCAAGAACCACATCCTTGATTTCTGCTTCGCGTTTTGGATACATTTCCACCAATTCACGTCCAATCATCATGGTAATTAAGCTTTTTTCGTCGTACTCATCATTATTCAAGGTCGCAACTTTTTTTCCGTCACGTAAAACAGTTACTCTATCTGCTAACGAAAATACTTCATTCATCCTATGTGAAATATAGATTATTGTTGTTTGCTTTTCTTTCAACATATCAATCATTTTAAAAAGAGTAGCTATTTCTTCTGCATTTAAGTTCGCAGTCGGCTCATCCATGATTACAATGGAGGCATTCTGACTTACAGCACGTGCAATCTCTACCATTTTTCGAGTAGATACAGGAAGCTCACGCATCTTCTTAGTAACATCTAAATTTAGGCCAAGATCATCTACAAGCTTCTGTGCATATTTGATAATTTGTTTTTTATTTATTATTCTGCCTCCCAGCAATCCTATTTCTCTTCCCAGATAAATGTTTTCAGCAACTGACATTTCAGGAATCTCCTGTATTTCCTGAAACATGGTACTGATTCCCGCTCTTTGAGCGTCAGTCGGACTGGTAAATTTTACACTCTTACCCTTATAGATTATTTTCCCGCCGTCCGGCTGATGAACGCCTGAAATAGCCTTTATAATTGTAGACTTTCCGGCTCCATTTTCACCGACAAGAGCATGAAATTCACCTTTTTCAAAATCAATATTTACATCGTCCAAAACAACTGTTTCGCCAAATACTTTACGTAAACCCTCCAGTCTTAATACATGCTCCATCTATTACACCTCTTACTTTCTTTTCGCTTTTGCTTTAAGTCTG
>CASDUB010000213.1 GCA_949283905.1 uncultured Lachnospiraceae bacterium
AACA
Source organism: uncultured Lachnospiraceae bacterium (assembly GCA_949283905.1). GTDB lineage: Bacteria > Bacillota > Clostridia > Lachnospirales > Lachnospiraceae > Alectryocaccobium. The sequence goes on from CASDUB010000213.1 coordinate 5, forward strand.
GCATGCTCGCCGGCTTCTATTTCAAAACATATTTTATTATATAGATCCTTCTGTGAAAATCCGAAGGAAACGTCTGTAAACTTTATCATGTATCCTCTTTTATTATTAAAGTGTTATTTCCGTGAATCGGGATAAAGTATATCATATTCTATTATTTCACTCAATAATGCCTATAACCATATGAACTTTAGTTCCCACACCCGCCGTGCTTTCAAAGCTCACTCCATAATTTTCTCCATAAATCATTTTTATACGTTCTTTAATGTTTTCCAATCCAACATGCGTTGAATTTCCCTTTACATCATCTTCCTTGTTTTTTCCCTGTAACCGCTGATATACTTTCTCCTTTGTGCTTTCATCCATTCCTACTCCGTTATCATTCACATTGATGAAAATAGCATCTTCTGAACGAAAAGCTTCTATACAAATCTTCCCATTACCTTTCTTCTTTTCCAGGCCATGCTTTAACGCGTTTTCTACAACGGGTTGAATTATCAGCTTTGGTATTTTTAAATCCAATACATCATCATCCACCTTTAGTGACATACTGAAACGATTATTAAAACGAATAGACTGAATATACATATATGCTTCAATATTATCCAGTTCTTCCTTAAGTGTTACCATTTTTCCTTTTTTACTGATATTATATCGAAAAATGTCTGCCAATGCTTTAGTTGTATCTGCAATCTGATAATCTTTCTTTACAAGCGCCTGTCCGCGTATCATTTCCAATGTATTATAAAGGAAATGCGGATTGATCTGATTTTGAAGCGCTACTATTTCTGCCTCTTTCCACATCATATTAGCATTCGCCTCTCTTTGCAAAAGCGCTTTTATGGAATCCATAATGACCATACTTTCTTTTCTTTTGCGTCCCACAGATTTGTCTTTATCATCATATTCTTTTTGCAGAACAGAAATTTTACGTTCCATATCTATTATTTCGAAAAAAGCATTTTTTATATAACCGACAGCTGCAATTATATATACAAAAACAACAATTATAATTACAATCTTTAAAAATTTATAACCTGTCACTTTTTCTGCATGCCTCAACAGAATTATGTTTGAAAGAAACATAATGATGCTCAATATAAAAAATACTGCCATTGAAAATGAGATTCTTTTATTAAATACTTTCCCTCTAATCATTTATCCGACCAATTTCCTATAATCTAAAGGAGTAACTCCTACATATTTTTTAAACATTTTTAAAAAGTTTTTCGTGTCATTATAGCCAACCATTTTGGAAATATCATTCAGCTTATAATTTGTTGTCTTTAAAAAATGCTTAGCCTTTTTTATTCGCACCTCTGTGAGGTATTCTTTAAACGAGATGCCGTTTTCCTTTTTGAAAATATTGCTTAAATAAGATTGATTTAACTGCACCAATTCAGCCACATCCTGTAAAGAGATATTATTCATATAATAATTATTAATATATTCAACTACCTCTTCTACGGCAGAACCTGTTTTTTTATCTTCTTCATTGATTTTTTTCTTCATGAAATCTATATTAATTTTAATTAAAGCTTCTTTTACCTCATTCAAAGATTCTGACTTTGAAACTATATCTCCCATTTCATCAACAGTCATTTTTTTCTTTATTCCGATTGATTCCTGAACATTGTACATTAATTTCAGCATAGCCTCTATCGCTTCATACATCGCTATACCATTTTGTCCAACCCTGTTAGTCAACTCATCAACCAAATTAGAAATAATATTTCTGATTTTATCTTTTGCCCCGTTATTAATACATTTAGTTAATGTAATTTCTAATGTTGATCGTATTAATGATTCACCATTGCTGTCATTAAACTTATAATCCTCTTCCTTAAACAAATTTCCATATCCAAAGAACAGTCTGAGGCCTGACATTTTCCAAAGATTTCCAATTTTTTTTCTGATATCTTCTATTTTTATAAATGATTCACTGCAATAGAACACAGAATGCTTATATAATATAAAATAATTTTCTGCTATCTTCTGCAAACGCTCATCGACAGTTTTTTCACTACTCTCATGATAGTTCAATAAAAGGTAATAACAGTCTTTATATAAAAATGTTATCATATCATTACATATAACCGGCAACTGAGACTCCCAAATTTCTTCATCAATCGTTTCTGTTTTCATCTCATCCTTACCGCATCCGGATATACATACTAATTTAAACATGCCTCTCTTAAATTTTAATTTTAACTTTGTGTTAATCTGTTCTAATCCGCCAATCTGAAATTCCGGTTCTTCAAATATTCTTTTGAAAAAATGTATTCTCAATTCATCCACCGTCTTCATATAATCCTTTTGTATTTCTTCTTTTTCCTGACGGCGGTTTTTTGTAGTATCAATTGTTTTACGTGCTTTTATCAATACCTCCACAAGTTCTTCTTTACTGATTGGTTTCAGAAGATATCCTATTGCTCCGTAAGTCAATGCTGTTTTTGCATATTCAAAATCACTAAAACCACTAATTACTGCACACAAAGTTTGCGGAGATTCCTGCGGAATTTCATACAATAATTCTAATCCCGTTTTCCCCGGCATTCTTATATCTGTAAATACAATACTTGGATGAACTTTTTTTATAAGCTCTATTGCCTCCTGACTATCAGTACAAATTCCTACGATTTCAAATCCATAGTCAGACCAATCAACAATGTTTTTAATAACTTCAGCGACCCAAATTTCATCGTCTACAATAATAACCTTATCCATAATATTCTCCATTATACGCACTAGCTAAATATCAAAATCCGACTCTTTATATGATACTTCTTTTTCCACCCCGTTTGTTCCCCAGATAATCAATCGATCACATAACTTCAGTTCGTTTTCAAGTTTTGACATATTTATTATTATTCCGCAATCTCTTTTTCTTGCTTTCAGCATGTGAAATAAATCCTTCATTCCATTTTTATCTAATCCACGTGTGATTTTGTTTAAAATTAAAACTTTAGGATTTGACATCAGACATACTTCTACCGCCATTTTGATAGAGGCAGCGTAATTTAATGTACTCGCTTTCTCATATATATTTTTTTCTATTCCGATATTTTCGCACATATCTTCCAATAGAACTTTTTCAAATCGTCCTTTCTTCATCCAACATCGCGACACACGATTAATCGTTCCCAATATCAGATTATCTTTTATTGATTTTTCTTCATCCAACAAGACATCTTTTATATTATCTCCGCAAAATCTTATTCCGGCCTTTGCCGATGAATACTGACTGCGAATTTTTATTTCTCTATTATCTATCAATATTTTTCCGCTTAAAATTTTATTTTTCCCATTAAGGCAATCAAATAATGATGTGATACTGCTATTCTTTAAACTTACAGTTCCTATAACTTCTCCTTTTCGTAATTTCAAATTTACATTTCTAATTTGATTATTATGGTCAAAAAAGCATAAGTCTTTTATCTCTAAAATAACTTCTCTGTTTTCTTGTATCTCATTATTTATCTCTTTTTCATCATATTCTGTCTGCAATTTCTGAACATCTGCATCTGATATTAAATTATATTCCGAAACATCTACGTCTAAATAAATTCTACTGCCCTTTAACACCATTATTCTTGTTGAATATTTAATTGCTTTTTTAATATCATATGTTAAATAAATAATGGCTGTTCCCTGATTGGAAATATCCTTCAAAATTTTTTGTACTTCCATTTCTTCCAAGTAATTTATCAAATCAATCGATGAATCAATAATAAGAAGCTGAGGTCTGGCCAAAAGTTGTCTGAGCAGCAGAACTATTCCCTTTTGTGCTGTTGTAAGCTCATAGCCAAACATATCAGCCGTGATTTTTAAATTATATTTTTCTATAAGTTTTGTGATTTTTCGAATCAATTTTATTTTGTTCATGAAGAAATTTTTTTCCATCGGCAGCCCGATTATAAGGTTTTCTGCTACTGACAGATTATTTATCACATTGTTTTCCTCAGAAATATATCCTACAAATCCATCTGCACGTTCTGTTTCCCACGTTCCTCTTTTATTATAAAGTATTTTTCCTTTTTCAGGCTCAATCATTCCGTTTATCAATTTTCCTAATACAGTTTTACCAACGCCATTGCTTCCGACAATTGAAATAACATCATTCTTAAACACAGAAAATGAAATGTCCTGTAAGATATATTCCTGCTTAAACCGAACAGTAGCATCTAAAACCCTTAATACTTCATGCCTCATACTGATTAACTCTATTTATTCATCTCCTTGTTATTATAAAAAACTCATCATTTTATTTAACACATTAACATATAGCAAAAATATGTTCAAATTCAAATAAGACAAAAGCAACCTTATATGCCGGTTGCCTTTGTCTTAATAAGCATTATTTATTTCCAATTATTCTTTCTTGGGAAATTCGTCAAACTTTCAGCACCATCTTCGCGAAGAACAATTGTATCTTCTATACGTGTTCCTCCTACTCCCGGTACACAAAGTGTAATCTCAAAACAGAATGTCTGATTTACTTTCAAGATATCATCACTTGCCGGTCCGATTGTCGGAATTTCTTCCTCCGGATCCATTCCTGTTGCATGAGCACAGCCTCTGCCTTCTCCTGCAAAGTGAACATATCCTGCTTCGGCCATTACTTTATTAGCCGCAACATCAGCTTCTTTTCCTGTCATTCCCGGTTTTAATGCTGCAACTCCCTGTCTCCATGCTTCAAGACATGTATCAAGAAGATGCTGCTGTTTGTCTGTCATCTCTCCATAACCTATTCCTCGAGCCATATCCGATGAATAATCATTATAACGTACACCTATATCAATAAGTATTGTTTCTCCACGTTTAACAATCTTGTCTGTAGGATATGCAAGGAACCATGTTTCAGCATTTACACCTGACTGGCACATTATGTCAAATGATTTTGTATCAGCTCCAAGACGGAACATTTCAGCCATCGCCTGGCGGCATATTTCACGCTCTGTTAAATTATTTTCTGTTTCAAGAAGCTCTTTTATCTTCCAAAGACCCTTATCTGCAAGCTCACCGGCAACCTTCATGTTGCGAATTTCTCTTTCACTTTTTACAGATTTAAGATTTTCAATAAGTAATGTCTTCTGAAGATGTGCATTACCGATATTATTCATGATCTGCTCATAAAACTCAAGCGCACAATATTTAGCTCCGCTAAGACCTATTTTTGCGCCCGGATGTTTAAGAGAGAAATCTCTTACAATATTTCCAAGCTCCTGTCGAATACCTCTTGTATCTTCCATCCATGTTTTATCTTTAGCATATCCGACAATACTTCCCTCAGCAAGAAGAATAGGATCGCCATTTAATGGTACGAATACCATTGCCGGATAAGGAAAGACTCCATCAAATGCTCTGTAGTCTGATAACCAGCGAACATTACTCATTCTTGCAGAATCAGAATATACTAAAAGTCCGTCAAGTC
>CASDUB010000214.1 GCA_949283905.1 uncultured Lachnospiraceae bacterium
AGCCATTCCATGTTCAGCTGCGTAAAAATCTCAGTCATTCCGATTCCCATTATCAGGAACATTCCCGCGAGAATAAGGAAAACGACTCCCATGATAACGCCGTAAACGATCATCTCGGTACGGCTTTTCTTCATGCCTGTCTTTCTGTTCATATAGTAAGGCGCGAAAAATTCCGCTATCTGTTTTTTTATCAAAGCTTTAAGCATATATTATTCCTCCAGTTCAAGGAAAACAGATTCAAGGCTTTCGTCGCCTCTGACTTCTTCCATCGTTCCCGATTTTATAAGCTTTCCGTCTTTAATGATCGCGATCTTATCGCAAAGTTTTTCAGCGACTTCAAGAACATGAGTCGAGAAGAAGATAGCCGATCCCTTATCGCATGTTTCACGCATCATCTTTTTCATGGAATGCGAAGCTTTCGGATCAAGTCCCACAAAAGGCTCATCCATAATGATAAGTTTAGGCTGATGTATCCATGCCGAAATAAGCGCAAGCTTCTGCTTCATACCATGGGAATAAGATGAAATGCTTGATCCGAGATCCGCTTTGATCTCAAGCATTTCTGCAAGCTCATTTATGCGTTTTTCACGGTCTTCGGCTGAAACCCCGAAAATATCAGCGATAAAATTCAGATACTGTATTCCGGTCATAAACTCATAAAGATCCGGGTTGTCCGGAATATAAGCTATATTTTTCTTACATCTTATAGGATCGTCTTTAATCGACACTCCGTCAATATAGATCTCTCCTTTTTCAAAATTGAGAATACCCACAACGCTTTTAAGCGTCGTTGTTTTTCCGGCTCCGTTATGACCTATAAATCCATATATCTCACCCTCATTAATTTCGAGCGAAAGATCATCAACGGCTTTTTTGTCTCCATAAATTTTTGTAAGATGTTCTATTTTAAGCATTACTTTTCCTTTCCTGATAAAATTCTTTTTCACCCTATTATACAGCACAGCAAATAAAAAAGCATTGTTTTTCTTTTACAAAAAACAATGCCTTTACAAACATCTTACTTTTTATTTAATCAGATCATATGCGGCAACATCGCCGTATACTTTTTCCCAGTCGGCTCTTACGTTCTTGTTAAGCGCCATGAAATGTCTTGAATTAAAGCAGTTATCAAAATCAATCGGATCAAGGATGATTGCGCTTGCGCCTGAAGCGAACAGATAGCTCATTTCGTCAGGTGTACGCGGAGCACATGCCATGATCTTTCCTTCACAGTGCTGTGTCTCTCTGAATGTCTTAAGAGCTTTAAATACAGCGTCGGCATCTACTCCCGAGTAAAGTCCGTTTTCATCGGCTCCGCCCATTCCCATGAAGCAATAGAATGTAGCGACATATTTCGCTCCTGCCTGAAGAGCGAGAATCCCCTGAAGCGATGACATTACCTGTGTTGCACACACATCAATGCCCTGAGCAGTAAGATCAGATATCGCTTTGATTCCGCCTGCCGTGCTCGGAACTTTGATTATGGTCGGCTGTCCGGCAACTTTCAGGATAGAATAAGCGTCTTTCATGATACCTTCATAGTCGTTTGAAGGCGTCTGGATGAAAAGTTTTCTGTCCCTTGCGGCTTCTCTGAGTTCCTTTACAAGCTGTTCGAAATCAGGACGGTTCATAGTAGAGATCATCTGAGGATTGCTGGCAAAACCGCTTATAGGATATTTGTCGATCATCTCACGAATAACCGCAGGATCAGGTGTGTTTAATAAAATTTCAAAATCGCTGAATGTTTTCATGACTATCCCTTTCCAATATAATAAGATCTATATTAAATTACCTGTTATTATTCTAACAATATAGTTTCATTTTTTCGACTATCAATTCAATTATATCGGGTACAACAAAATAATTATGCCTTTTCATTTGAAGATTATTATAAATACTGTATAATGATCATATCAACAGATCAACAGACCCAACATATACAGGAGTTATTACTATATGACATTTCCTCAAATGCACTATTTTCTTGCTGTGGCAAACAAGCTCAGCATAACCGAAGCAGCGAAATCACTGTATGTATCACAGCCGGCAGTCAGCAGACAGCTTTCGCAGCTTGAATCGGAACTCGGTCTCGAATTATTCAGACGAAACAATTCAAAGCTTGAACTGACGGAAGCAGGCGTTCGTTTCAGAGACCTTTTTACGGAGTTTTTCGATAAGCTGCAGTCTACGCAGAACGAATTAAAACAGAACAGCTCACTTCCGAAGGGACGCATAACACTGGCCTGCGCCGACGGATGGGATCTCGGTCCTGTTTATCTTTCCTTAAAAGACGAACTCGCAAAGACCTCTCCGGAGATCGAACTGATCTTCAAATACTACAGCCACGACCAGCTGATTTATGCCCTCAACAAACATGAAGTGGATATCGTCCTCGATCAGGAAGAGCTCTTCATCGGCAATGACAAGCTGGAGGTTTCAAAATTGTTTGATGTAAACTGCTGTCTTTATTATTCCGATACTCATCCCCTTGCGGATATCGAAAATCCCACACTGCTTGATTTTAAAGACTATCCGTTTTATGTAACGGTTCCGGAAAGCATGAACGCTCTTATAGCGAACATTATTCAGGCGTGTCTTGTCGCGGGATTCATTCCGAAAATAGAATACGCTAACTCACTTTCATCCGTTTACGCAAGGATGAGAACAGAAAACGGAGTATTTTTTGCCGACGATCATCTTATTGCAAGGGATAATCCGAAATTCAAAAATATCCCTCTTCCTTATAAGAGAACGGTATGCCTGGCAAAACGAAAAAACTCGCTGCCCGTTGTCTCTATCGTTGAGAGCGTAATTCTTTCACATTTTGAAGAATACTTCCAAGACTGATATGAGTTTTTTCTTTCTTTTCCTGATTTTCAGGCTGTCCGAGGGGAAGTATGACCTTAAAAGTGCTTCCCTCTCCCGGAGTACTTGAAACGGTTATTTCTCCGTTACACAGCTCAACGATCCTTTTGCTTATGGCAAGTCCAAGCCCCAGACCCGACTCAGAATGACTCGGGTCTCCCTGATAGTACGGTATATATATTTTTCTGATCGTTTCTTCCGTCATTCCCTCGCCCGTATCCGAAACTGATATCACCGCTTTATTATCTTCCTTTTTTAACGATACTTTTATCATTCCCTTTTCAGGCGTATATTTTATCGCATTGCTGATGATGTTAATCCAGAGCTGCTGCAGTATCTCCCTGTTTCCTCTGAACATGACTTTCGAAAAATCGCCTTCAAATTCCTGATCTTTTTGCGTCCACTGAGCAGAGCAGATAATCACGCACTGCCTTAGCTGCTCGCTCAGATCATACTCTTCCACATCTGTCAAAATTCTCTGCGTATTCAGTTTTGAAAGCATGATCGTATTTCTCGCAAGCGTTGCCAGTCTTTCCGATTCATCCCTTATTATGCTTAAATACTCTCTTTGTTCTTTCTGCGAGAGTTCCTTTCCCATAAGAAGTTCGGCAAATCCGCTTATCGACGCCAACGGAGTTTTAAATTCATGCGAATAACTGTTTATAAAATCGTTTCGCAGTATCTGAACGCTCGAAAGTTCTTCGGTCATTTTGTTGAAATCTTCATATACCTGTGCCATCGGATCTCTTTTTTTGATCGGAATCCTGTATTCAAAATTTCCGTTCGCTACTTTTGAGATAGCTTCCGACATTATGGTAATCTCTTTCAGTCTTTTCCTGTACATATAAGCATTGATCGAAACAAGTATAAGCGAAACGATCACAAACATTCCGAGCGACTCATATAATGAGCTCAGATAAATATTTTCAACATCGATAAAATTCTTAATTATCCACGTCATAAGCATATAGGACGCTATCGAAGAAAAGATGATCAGCACTGCCTGAAAAAGTATCTGGGGCAGCATTCTCTTTAAAAGTTCCGCGGCTCTTTTTCTGTTCAATTTAATTCTCCCTGTTTATTTCGGCCTTGTACCCAAGACCTTTGATCGTAATAATACTGAATTCACTGATATTTGAAAGTCTGTTTCGCAGACGGCTTATATGCGTCTTGACGGTCTCTTCGCCGCTTTCCGATGTGATTCCCCACACGCTGTCAAGCAATTGCTCTTTCGAAAAGATCTGTCCCGGATATGAAAGCATTTTAAAGAGAAGATCAAATTCCTTCTTGGGAAGTTCAATATACTCGCTGTCTGAATATACTGCATACTTTTCCGAATCAACAGTGACATTTCCCATTGTGATCTTTTTGCTCATCGAAATATTTGCCCTTCTTAAAAGCGCCGCTACGCGCCATTTAAGTTCATCGCTCGAAAACGGCTTCTTCATATAATCATCTGTTCCGAGCTTATAACCCTGCTCCATCGCATCGATCGTTTCTTTCGCCGTGAGCATAAGAAACGGCGTCGTATACCCCTCTTCTCTGATTCTCTTTAAGAGTTCATACCCATCCATAACCGGCATCATTATATCCGATATGATAAGATCTATTCCTCCCTTGTGAATGATCTCCAGCGCTTCCGCTCCGTCGCAGGCGCATGTGACATTATATTGATCCGAAAGCCTGGCCGACGTCAGCAGTCTCATATTTCTGTCATCTTCCACAACTAATATATTTGCCATTTAATTTCTCCATTCATTAATTTTCTCATTTTTCATATCAGCATAACGGAGCGAACATCCTTAAGATTCCGTCTATCAGATATCCGAAGAATCCCTTCCTTATCTCCTTAAGCTTTTGCTCTTTGCTTTCAGCCATTGTTTTCTGCATATCTTTTTTCAGATCCTGTACGATATGTGATCCGACGAATATCGAATTGTTCTCGTAATGAAGAAACAGACTTCTGTAATCCATGTTTACCGTTCCTACAGTCGCGACATAATCATCCATAACGCATCCCTTTGCATGAAGAAATCCCGGGCTGTATTCATAAATCCTTGCTCCCGCCTCGATCAGCTGCTCATAATAGCTCCTTGTCATATAAAATACCGTTTTTTTATCGGGAACTCCGGGAGTTATTATACGAATATCGACTCCCCTTTTTGCCGCGTTTAACATGGCGTCTAAAAGAGATGAACCCGGTATCAGATACGGCGTATAGAACCAAATATAGTCTTTTGCCTGATACAGAAGGTCGATATAAAAATCGTTGCTGATATTGCTTTCACGGATCGGCGAATCATAATAAGATAATACCGCTCCGTCATACTCTTTTGTTATTTCGGAAACCGGAATCTGTTTTTCCGGATCTTCCGTATCTTCAAAAACATCCGGATCTATCACATCATCCGAAAATGCGTTCCAAAATTTGACGAACATATGAGTATAATTTTTTACGGCCGGCCCCGTTATCATAAATCCCGTATCTTTCCAATGGCCGAATCTGTCGATCTCGTTTATATATTCATCAGCTATGTTGACTCCGCCGCTGAAAGCCGTCATTCCGTCGATAATGAGCATTTTTCTATGGTCACGATAGTTTATCGTACCCCACAATAATTTTATGGGATTGAATCTGATGCATTTTATATCTCTCTTTGCGAGTCTTTCGATCTCTTCCGGCGAGAAAGTGCTGAGGCTTCCGAAGTCGTCATATATAACCCTTACATCAACTCCCTCTTCGGCTTTTTCTGCCATGATATCTTCCATCCTGTCCCACATCTTTCCGTGAGCGATGATAAAATATTCGCAATAGATGAAATTCTCGGCTTTTTTCAGTTCTTCAAGCATTTTCTCATAGAGTTCTTCCCCCGTAGGGAAATACTCGGCATATTCATTTTCGTATACCGGATATCCCGTTTCTTTTTCTATCACCTCAAGCGTATTTTTCAGCCGTCCGTACCGATCCAGCAGTCGGTCTGCCTCTTCGCTTTTTTCTTCAAGAAGATCAGGAAGCATTGATTCAGATTCTCCTATAGACAGCATAAGTCTTTTTCCCGATCTTTTATTTCCGGTAAGCAGATAAAGAA
>CASDUB010000215.1 GCA_949283905.1 uncultured Lachnospiraceae bacterium
CAGGAAGTTCAAACGGACGGTATATCACATGATAATGATAACGGTTTCCAACCGCTTCACCTTCAACCTCGATTCCAAGAATACTCAGATCCCGCAGATCAGCATATATGCTTTTTCGATCTGCGGTGACGTCATATTTTGCGAGTTCTTCTATTATTTCAGGCATTGAAATATAATGCTCTTCATCGGTTCTTTCCAGCATTATTTGAGCCAGCCTGTAAAGTTTAAATTTTTGATTGCTTCCCTTTGACACTTTTACTGTTTTTCTCCATGCTTTATTCTTTTATCTTTTAAATTTATATCTTCCTTTTCCATAACTTTACTTCTTCCAAATACTCCGTCAAATCCAAATTTTTCAATTTGTGCAGACCGTCTGCACAATTTAAAAACATATCATTTTCATATTTATAATAATTGATTTTTCACACAAATTACCTGAAAATTATTAAGCGGCTTTCGCTATCATCTGTCTCGTTTCAATTCGTGCTCGATATTTTTCTTCTCTTTCTCTAATTCAGTGATCTGAGAAAGAAACGGCTTTTGCTCTTCTTTTAATACGGAGATTCTAGAAGAAATATCATCAAGAATGTTTTTCTCACAGACATCAATCCGACTTTTAATCGTATCTATCTCTTCTTGAAGCATTCTCTTCTGTTTAAAGGCGAGTAGACCCAATTTGCTCTTTTGTTCCATGCAATCTGACAATTTATTTTTCAGTTCTGACAACTCTATATCATCATTAAACCGGATTTTTTCTTCTTTCCTAATCTCTGAGATTTGAGCGTCATAACCGCAAACTGTTTTCTTCAGTTCTTCAAGTTCAGTACAGATTTCCTGAATGCGATCTTCATGCTGCTTCTTTTCTTCCGCATGTTCTTTCCAATATTCGTCATTACGTTTTTGCTGGGCTTTTCTCCTTTTTTTATCCTGATATTCTGCTTCTATTTTTTTCCAAGCGTTATAAATCTGATCTACAGGATAATATTCAGGTTCAAACGGATCCGGATAATCATCCTCTTTTGTTCTAAAATCAGGTTCAATTTCGCGGATTTCATATACTAAATCCAAATATTTTTCCAAGTAACGCTGCTTTCGATAAGCAGATAATCCCATATAGCTCATCATATCCTGAGTATGTCCGACCCAGTAACCTATGCTATTGCATAAATCTTTTATGTCTTTACAAATTCGCTTCTTGATTGCCAGCGAATTATCTTTCGACAGCTCATCATCGTAATTTTCAATCAAACTAAGGGCATATGTCATCTCTTCTATATTAGTTTCATAACGTCTTTGAGTATTCCACATAAGATCCCAATGTTTATCGCTGTATAAATCAAAATGATCCCAAAGTTTTTCATCCATTATATCTGTAATTTCATTGTTAATATTATACAGCGCCACCGCAAAATCATTTTTAATATCAATAAGTTCGTTCTTTGGAATATCAATGTCTCTGATTATTTGCAATGCTGATTTTACAGCCTGAGAAAGTTCAGCCGTTCTATCTTTTTTAATCGTCGACTGTGCCGCTGCCGCTTTTCCTCTTTCAAAAACAGCTCTCCAGTTATCAGGATCCACTTCGACCACTTTCGTAAAAAACTTATAAGCTTCCTTATTGTTCCCCGCATCCGCAGCATCAACGCCCATTTTCATCCAATTGTCAATTTTTTTGGTGTCAGCTTTTGGGGCAATATCTTTTTCCTGCCGCATTTTTTCTTTCAATCTTTCTGGGCTATACTCCATACCACAATTATCACACACAGCGATTCCTCCGGATTTAACAACCAGTTTGCCGCCGCATATGTCACAAGTAATCTTTGCCATTATTTTTCCTTCCGCCTAACCATTATACTTCTTCATAACCCGTTCAGTTTCTGTCTGCAGCTGTTTTTTCTAACATTATTTGAGCAAGCCTGTAAAGTTTAAACTTTTGATTGCTTCCTTTTGACACTTTTACTGTTTTCCTCCAAATCTTATTCTTCTTATATGCCCTTACTGCTGCTTTCTTCTTTTTACTATCTCTATGATATCAATAGCCAAAAGCATAAACTGTGTTATTGTAACCAGTATCATGCCTAAACGAGTTATTTTTTTCCTGGTTTCATCATTTTCTTCTTCCGCTTCCCTGTTTTCCTTTACAAGAATCATCATAAGGATAATGTTCAATATGCTTTGAAGATTCCTATTTGTTATTTTTTGTTCTGAATTAATTTTCTTTAACATTTTCCTACCTCCGTAATTTTCGCAAATATTCCGTTACATCTATTAAATATGCGTTTACATTTTCGACAATATTCCCGTTGTAAATACTGCTGCATCAGTTGTCATTTTTCTCCAGCAGCCAATCAACCAGGTTAATAACGTGTATTCCGTTATAATTACCTATCGTAAGATGATCAGCCGTAAGAATGATTTTCTCATAATTATCCCTGATATTTTTGAGTGGCCGCATCTCCCTTTCAAAAGTTTCTTTTGCTGTCATATCTGCCGTAACCTGAAAATATTTATAAACGCCATGTTTTTCAGCTACGAAATCAACTTCCGTATTTCCGACTTTTCCAATATTAACTCTGTATCCACGGCGCAGAAGTTCAAAATAAACAATATTTTCAAGCAAGAAACCCAGGTCATAATTTTTTCGAGGAAGAATATGATTTCTAAGTCCGAGATCAACGATGTACATTTTTTTATTCACTTTTAAAAGCTGTTTTCCGACAATATCAAAACGTTCCGCCTGATAAAAAACAAAGGATTCTGTTAAGGCTTCAACATAATCTCCAACGGTATTAGGAGAGATTTTTCTTCCTGTGGAAACAAGATAATCGGTAATACTTCTAATTGACACAGGATTTCCAATAATACTTGCAAGATACTTTGCAATAGTTTTCAGCAGAGCAATATCCGTAATTTTCCGTTTTGAAGAATCTCTTTCTTTTCGTATCTGCCTGTCTTCTATGTCTTTCACTATTACAGTATTGTATATTCCTTCTAAGTAGGCATCCGCTTTTTCATTAGTTCGGTCCATCGCAGCGATATAAGGCATACCGCCGTTTTTTAAATACTCACCAAATCCATTTTCCGGCGATAATCCCGTCATCAAAGTAAACTCTTTAAATGAAAGCGGAAGCATTTTTATCTCTACATATCTTCCTGTAAGAAGTGTTGCAAGATCACCTGACAGCATATAACTATTCGAGCCTGTAATATACAAATCCACATTTTTCTTGACATACAAGCTATCCACAACTTTTTCAAAAAAAGGAACCTTTTGAATCTCATCCAGAAAAATATAAGTTGTCTTTCCTTCTGTCAGATGTTCTTTCAAATATTGATACAGTTTTTTATAATCGAGCAGTTCTTCATACTCCAATTCCTCAAAGTTAATTGAAACAATCTGATCATCATTTATCCCGTTTTCCTTCAGCCATTTTTGAAACTGAAGCAAAAGAGTTGATTTGCCGCAGCGTCTGATGCCTGTAACTACTTTAATGACATCCTCATCTTTCCATGAAATCAACTGATTAAGATACTCTTTTCTTTCTACCAATAGAACCACCTCCTATCCGGTGTTCTCATTTTAGCGCATATACACTGCACAATCAATATTTTGTTCCGATTTCGGAATTTTTATATCAAAAAAATTAGCTTTGTTCTCATATTACCTATTGAAACATTTGTGTTCAGTTAACCAATAGCATAATAAAAAGGAATCCCATACAGAGATCCCTTTACACTAACATATTTCTCATCCAACTGTTATGCCAGTCCGTGCTCTTCCAGCCATACAGTCCATGTGTTATGCCCTTCCTTAACTTTACGTGCCCTCACAATAAACTCTATTATCGTAAGTCCCGTAAATACAATGAACAGGACAAGCAGGAAAATAAGACACCCTCGGATGCTCTCCCCGCCGCTTATGGTGCTGCGGAACGCCTGCACCGTATATGTAAACGGCACCCAGTCATGAAGATACGGAACGAATGATCCTGACAGTTCATATGGATATGTTCCCACTGAGCCTGCCAACTGAATAACCATGAAGATCAGCATCAGGAAACTTCCCACACGTCCAAGCAGGCTGGTAAAGAAATACATGATGGACATGAATGCCAAGGATGCCGCGCAGGCCACAAGAACAGTTTTTCCCATTTCCACAGGTGTGAATCCGTCAAACAGATGCAAAGCGCCGATCATGACCACCGCCTGCAAGATTGCAGTCAGATAAAGTACTGAAGCTTTGCTTATCCACCAGCGAAAACCGGATTTCATCTTTCCGCTATATTCGGTAAGCGGATACATAAGGCTGAATGCAATACAGCCGACCCACAGACCTACTGACATCATATACGGCGCCATTGCATGACCGTTATTTGGTACTTCAGTGATCTGCGTTTCTTTCATATCCACCGGTGCGGCAAACATATCCGCTGTCTGATCAGATGTATTCATCTTACGGATCTGATCCGCACCGCTGCTCAATTCTTTTTCCAGCGTATCTGCGCCATCAGAAACCTGACCTATTCCATCGCCCAGTTCGATGCTTCCATCGTAAAGTTTTCCTGCGCCGCTGCTGATCTGTTCTGCGCCGTCTGTAAGCTTTGATGCTCCTTCGTTCAGCGCTTTGCTGTTAGAGACAAGCTGTCCGGTTCCTGAAGCAAGCGCGTCTGTTCCTTCTTTTAATTTTGAGCTCCCGACTGTCAGTTCACCAAGACCGCTTTCCAGATCCGCTGCTCCTTTTTTAAGTGCCGCTGTACCCTGATTTTGTAACTGCTCGGCTCCCGATGCCGCAGTTGATATTCCGCCCGCCAGAGCCGGAGCCTGCTCGGCCAGTGCGGAAGTTCCTGCATGCAGCTGCCCGATACCGCTTTCGAGAGAATCCGCACCGTTCTGAACAGCAAAAATGCCGTTCTGAAGATCAGGTATCTTAGATGCCAGCTGTGAGCTTCCGGCCGCTGCAGCATCAACACCATTTGTATAGGCATCGACTCCTGCAGAAAACGCTTCTGCCTGATGCTGCAACGCCATGATCTGTGACCGTATTTCTTCAGGTACTCCTTCTGCTCCCGAAAGCTGCGACAGCGCACTGCCAAGTCCCGCTGCCCCGTCACGAAGCGACTGAGAAGAGGATGCGACTGATTGAAGTCCTACGTTAAGTGAATCGGCACCGTCTTTTAAATCAGCTGCTCCGCCGGACAAAGCTGCAAGCCCGCCTACAAGCTGATCTGCTCCGCTGCCCAATGAAACCGCGCCGTTATTCAATGCATCTGCTGCGTCAGGCAGACCGGCCGCAGCAGCATTAAGTTCGGACAATCCGGCATTAAGCTCTGTCATCTTCTCATCTACATCCGCCGTGCCCTTCGCCAGGTCAGAACCTCCTTTCTGTGCGGCGTTCAGACCATTATTCAGAGTATTTATACCTCCCTGAAGCTCTTCTGCTCCCGCTGCCGCGCTGCTGACACCGTCTGTATATTCACCAAGTCCCGTTTCCAACTCCCTGCTTCCATCTGAAAATACAAGAGCGCTGTCTGAAAGAATCTGCAGATTGTCTGTAATCGTTTTATTGCCGTCAGCAAGTTTGCCGGCTCCGTCTTTAAGTTCGCCCGAACCTTCTGCAGCTTCCTGCATTCCGTCACTGACTTCTGAGAACTTGTCAAACAGTATCTCGGTATAGGTCTTTGTAACCTCTTCCCGTACCGAACTTTCCAGTTCTTTCATTGCAGTCTCGCTCATCTTGGATGCAATATAATTAGTTCCCGGATTAGTCTCATAGTCCAGGATCATCTTTTCCGGATGAGCATCCGTCAGCGACGCGGCATGAGCCGAGAAATCCTCCGGTATAGTAATGACCATATAATATGTGCCGTCTTTAAGCCCCTGCTGTGCTTCCTTCTCTGAAGGAAACCTGAAATTAAGCGCATCATTGCTTTTAAGTTCATCCATCAGACTTTCTCCGATATCCAGCTCCTGATCCTCATATGTAACCGGAACGTCATGATTAATGACAGCTACCGGAAGCTTATCGATATTTCCATACGGATCCCACATTGATCCGAGGAAAAGCGTGGTATAAATCGTCGGAATCACTATGACCGCGACAGTGACGATCAGAAGTATCTTGTTCTTAAACAGATTCTTCCATTCCTGTTTCAACATGTATTTTATCTCCCTTCTGCAACATCTTTTCTATTAATAGATATTGTGTTGATTTTCTTAATGCGATGAATTATAGTAAAATCAAACGGAAGATACAACCATTAATATAACGCCGTTTTGTCTGTTAATGGATAATTAAACAACGCGATGTCTATTATTTTTTATATTTAAAAAATGAGGTAACTGCCATGACGAAAAGTATTGATCGAAGAATCAGAAAGACAAGAACCCAGCTGCGTCAGGGTCTGGCCGAACTTCTGAAAGAAAAAAGTTTAAAAGAAATAACAGTCAAAGAGCTGGTTGAAAAAGTGGATATAAACCGCTCTACCTTCTATCTGCATTATACCGACATCTACGACATGATGGAAAAAATTGAAAATGAACTGACAAGTGAAATTGAAGATCTGATCCATACGCATCCGGTAAGCCCTTTCGATGAAAACAGTTTTCCTTTTATTGAAGATATCTTCTCCATTCTTGCGGAAAACCGGGATATATGTGCTGCTCTGCTAGGACCTAACGGCGACATTTCTTTCCTTCACAGGATCGAAAGCCTACTGTCCGAACACAGCCTGAATGCGCTTAAACAGACATTTCCGGAAAAGATGGACGACTTGAAATATTACTATGCATTTTGTCGCTCCGGCTGCATCGGTCTGGTCAAGACCTGGCTGTCGGAAGATTCTTCTGTAAGTCCGCATCACATGGCAGAGCTTACATTCAAACTCATAATGAATGCACTTCGCGGTTTCTATCCAGATATTTGATAAACATTAAAAAATAAAACAGCCGTTGAACATATTTCATTCAATGGCTGTTTTTATACCTCTGCTGCAAAATTCTAAGATTTGTTAATACATGTTTAATTACATAGATTGGCGTAAGTTTGGCGTAAAGGCGTATTACTTAGCTTGTTTTTACTTATATCAGTACAACTTCGCGCCTGCCGGAATTTGATCATCCAGCATCAGCAGATTGAGCATTTCTTTGCCGTCGTATTCGCAGACTGCGCTGATAAGCATACCGCAGGAATCAATTCCCATCATTGCTCTCGGCGGCAGATTTGTTATTGCCACGCATGTCTTTCCGACAAGCTCTTCCGGCTCGTAATACTCGTGAATACCGCTTAAAATCGTACGGTCTGTGCCTGTTCCGTCATCAAGAGTAAACTGAAGAAGTTTCTTTGATTTTGGCACTGCAGTACATTCTTTTACCTTAACTACTCTGAAATCCGATTTGCTGAATGTATCAAAATCAACAAAATCTTCAAAAAGCGATTCAACTTTTACCTTTGAAAGGTCAATGCCCGCTGCTTCTTTTGATACGCATGCTTCAGATGCAGCTGCACCGTTTCCGGCCTTTTTAGAAGCATCGCTTCCGCCGATGGACTTCATTGTCGGGACGAAAGCAACCATCTTTTCAATCTCTCCTAAACCTCCTCATATCTCATAACAGGTCTAAACGAGGTTTCTTCCCGAATCGCTATATCCCTATAAATTCGTGCTGTTTTTCGGTGAATTGGAGTATAAATTGGTGTAAATGGTGTATAAGCTTTTATCCTTGTTCAAGAAATGCCACTTATTCGTTGGACACTTTATTATACTCGCTATTGAAATATGAGTCAAGACCTTCAAACTCAGACTGCCTAAGCTCCTTCGACACATCGGTATAGAGATTGATCGTCGTTGAAATATCCTTATGACCAAGCG
>CASDUB010000216.1 GCA_949283905.1 uncultured Lachnospiraceae bacterium
CGGAACATTCTTTCTGAAATCCTCAACGTTTTTTATATTTTCAAAATTATATTTTTTTCCGAATTCACTTTCAGCGCCGCAGGCGAGAATATCCATCAGCGTCTCTTCCTGAACGGCGCGCAAATCTGCAAATGTTTTTCTTAAGATAACGGGAAGCTCCTCCATTGAGGCGTTTAAAACTTCCTTCAAAACTCTGTTCTCAGACTGCATAATTCACCTCGCAAAAATATAAACGAAAGAGGCGGCGCAACGCTCCGCCCCTTTAAGCATTATTTATTTAACGACTTCATAGCTGTATTCGGTAAGTCCGAAGAAAAATCTGCGCTGCAGTTCGTTGTTTATTACGCGCACGGGCTTAAGCTGCGCCGATGCGGTACCCTTGGAGATCATAAGATCCCTGTAGAGCATATATGTCTCCGGCTCAAGGAAGTTCAGCTTCGTAGCTCCGCATATTCCTTTCTTTACCTTATCTCCCATCGACGGATTCGCTTCTGCAAGCTTCTGTTCAAGTACAAAGCGTATCTCCTTCGGTTTAAGCCCCTTCGGCTTTTGTCCTATCTCAAAGAAATACTGATATCTGACAGGAGCTGAGTCGAGATCAGGGTATACGGAAAAATCAATAAGCTCGAATCCAAGCTCTTTAGCAGTATTTTCCGCGGCGGTCCTGAGCGCTACCTCCGTAGTCTTCTCGCCCATTATGCTGACCGTCTGGTCTATCCTGTAGAGGAACTGAACGGTCGGCGTATTGTTGAATTTTCCTGTAACACGAATTGCGTCGCGCATACGATAACGGTAAAATCCTGAACAGTTGGTTATGATAACCTCATAGTCTTTTCCTTCCTCAAGGCCGTCCATCGTTACGATCTTTGAGAAGTCGTCTCCTGCATCAAGCGGAAGGAACTCGAAAAATACGCTGTCCGGAATAAGCGCCGTATCTTCGCAGTTGAGATCGAACGGCACGGTGAACGTACCCTCAGAAGCCGAAATACCAAGCTTAAGCTGCTGTACTCCGTCTCCCGTATATCTTTCTCTTATCCTGTCGGCGTAGTTCTTAAATCCGCCTGTTCCTATGCCCGCGATAAACTTAAGATTTTTCCACACCTTAGGGATGAACGGTGTTTCAAAGCCTTCTTCAAAAACGGCTCTAAGCTGTGCCGCACGCTCAGGCATAGGCTTCATCTTGGCTTCAACGCTTTTTCTTACTCCCTCTGACATCCTTACGGAAGGATCTATCTTTCCGCTTTCAATGTCGTTTACGAGCATTTCCCAGTTGCCCTCGATATAGCGTAAAAGCTCAAGGAAAAAGCTGTAGAATGATACGGTTACGTTAGATACGCTGTCATCCATAAGCGCGAAAAGAGCATGGAGATATCTTGTATTGGTATCCGGAAGAGGGAAAGCCGCTTCGTCCGGAGAAGTATATATCATTTCAAGATAAGGCCTGAACTGTCTCACGGCCTTTGCCGAAACAGCGCCGTAAGTTGCGCCGCATTTGAGAACCTCTTCATTTGCAGAGGATTCAGTGAGGGCTATGCTTTTAGCGTTTATCCAGTCAATGCCTATTTTTTCTGCTCCGAGTCCGTAAGCGCTCTTTAAAACATAGCTGTCGAATATCTTAAGAGCTCTTTCAGACATCGGAATTCTCTTCGGATTTCCCATTGTTCCCGACGATTTATTGTAATGCAGTATAGGATACGCGCATATGAGATTTTCTTCCCCGTCCTCTGTCATGCTCATTATATATTCCGCGTAATCGTCATATATCGATACAGGTACTTTTTTCTGAAAATCTTCTATCGAGCTGATACCCTCAAAGTCATATTTCTTTCCGTATTCGGTATCTTTATTGTCCTTGATGACCTGCATAAGGAACTCTTCGTTATACTTCATCGGATCCTTTGACATTTCTATAAAGTGATGCCAGATGGGAGTTCCCTCCATTACATTTTTATAGTTAACCTGACCTGCCAGTGAAAGTTTACCTGCGTCTATGTTCATATATCCTCCGTTTTTCAATCATTTTCTATAGTAAGTATCTCAGAAAAGCCCGTAGCCTCAAAAACTTCCATTATCATCTCATTCGGATTTTTGATTGTCATTTTCCCTTGAGCCGCGTTGATTTTTTTCTGAGTGCTTAAAATAACTCTGAGTCCCGCACTTGAAATGTAGCGAAGCTTCGTAAAATCCAATATGAGCTCGCTGATGCCGTCAAGTTCGAGTTCTTTTTCAAGCTCCGGGGCAGTAGTCGTATCGAGTCTGCCGTCGAGAGCGATAGCACATTTTCCGTCTTTAATATTTTTTTCTATAGTCACAATGCTTCTCCTTATATATTATTATTTAAATCAGCCATACAGCTCTTTATAAAACTAAATTCAGTATAAATTAGTCATTTGAATCGTGTCAATATAACAGATTGTAAATTTTTGTTCACTTTTTTCCGAGTAAAAACAAAAAAGGCTTAAAAACCCTTTTCAAGGATCTTTAAGCCTTTAAATCTGACTCCAACGGGAATCGAACCCGTGTTACCGCCGTGAAAGGGCGATGTCTTAACCGCTTGACCATGGAGCCTTAATTTGTGTGTCTTTAGCGACACACAAATCGCATTATAATATGTACATTAAATAAATGCAACACTTTTTTTATTTTCTTTTTTTGTCCTGCCTGTGTCATCAGCCGACTACTTCATATCCTTCGTCTGTAATGGCTTTCTTTAACTCATCGACATTTATATCAGATGAAAGTTTAACCGTTACTTTGTTCTCATTGTGATCAGGAATCGCTTCCGCTACCTGATCAAAAGCTTCAAGAGCCTTTTTTACTCTTGCCTCGCAATGCTGACACATCATTCCGTTTACATTTAATACGATTTCCATAAATTTTTCCTCCGTGTTATTGTTTTTTATTTCATTTTTAATTTCATTTAACAGTTTTTTATCAATATTCGTCTCTTCATTTTCTGATCCGGATATTTGTTTTTCGCTGCCGATTTTCTCTTTGATCTTTACAAAGTTCAGCCTGAGGGCATTTGAAACGACAAATACGCTTGAAAAGCTCATTGCCGCCGCTCCGATCATCGGACTTAATGTCCATCCGAACAGTTGAGTATATACTCCTGCAGCGAGAGGAATGCACAGTACATTATAAAAGAATGCCCAGAAAAGATTTTGATGTATATTTCTAAGTGTTGCTCTTGAAAGCTTTATAGCTGCAGGTACATCCGCCAGGGAGCTTTTCATAAGCACTACATCAGCCGCATCGATCGCTATATCTGTTCCCGCACCTATTGCTATACCGATATCTGCTCTTGTGAGCGCCGGCGCGTCGTTGATACCGTCTCCGACCATTGCAACTTTGAGATTTCTTTTCTTATTTTTAACCTGTTTAGTCCTGTTCCTGTATTGCTGAACAGCCGCTTCTTTTCCGTCAGGTTTTACTCCCGCTATAACTTCATCGACTCCGGCTTCTTTTCCGATGTGTTCCGCCGTTTTTTTATTGTCTCCCGTCAGCATCACGACATGCACTCCCAGCTCATGAAGCGTCTTAACAGCTTCGGCGCTGTCTTCTTTTATCGTATCTGCAACGGCAATAATACCGAGAAGTCTGTTATCGTACACAAACGCAAGAGGAGTTTTTCCCGAATCAGCCAGAAGTGCGCCTGTCTCTTCCAGTTCTTCATCGAACTTCGCAATACTTTTAATATAGTCCATGCTTCCGCCAAAAGCTTCTTTTCCTTTTATCTTTGCCGTAAGCCCGTTTCCCGGAAGTATTTCAAAATCTTTTACCTCAAACGGCGAAATTCCCGCTTCTTTGGCAAAAACCGTTATCGCGTTTGCGAGAGGATGTTCCGATTTTGCCTCCAATGAATAAGCCAATCTTAACAGCTCGTATCTTGAAATGTTCTTTGCGGCAACGATATCGGTGATTCTCGGCTCGCCTTTTGTTATCGTTCCCGTTTTATCAAGCATAACAACATCTGTCTTGCCCAGTTCTTCGAGTGAAACGGCTGTCTTAAACATAATTCCGTTTTTCGCCCCGACGCCGTTTCCGACCATAATCGCCACCGGCGTTGCAAGTCCTAAGGCGCACGGACAGCTTATAACGAGCACCGAGATTCCTCTTGCAAGAGCAAATGAAAAATCCGCTCCTAATATAAGCCATATGATAAGAGTTATTGCCGCAATGCTTATAACGGCAGGAACAAAAACTCCCGATACTCTGTCAGCTACTTTTGCTATCGGCGCTTTAGTTGCAGCCGCGTCGCTTACCATCTGGATTATTTTAGCAAGCGCAGTATCTTCTCCTACTTTTGTCGCCCTGCATTTCAAAAATCCCGACTGATTCATTGTCGCCGTATACACTTCATCACCGGCATTCTTATCAACAGGGACGCTCTCACCTGTAAGAGCCGCTTCATTTACGGCACTGCTTCCCTCGATTATCTCCCCATCCACAGGAATACTCTCACCGGGTCTTACGACAAATATGTCTCCTTTACGGACATTGTCGATGTGAACTTCAGTCTCTTCACCGTCTCTTATGACAGTTGCCTTTTTTGGAGACAGTTTTATGAGTCCCTTAAGAGCGTCCGTCGTCTTTCCTTTTGCCCTTGCTTCAAGCATTTTTCCGATCGTTATCAACGTAAGGATCATCGCCGCCGACTCAAAATAGAATTCATTCATGCAGCTCATGACAGCTTCGCCATCACCTCGTACAACGGCGTCCGTCATCATAAACAGAACCACTGTACTCCATACAAATGATGACATGGAGCCGAGAGCGACCAGCGTATCCATATTAGGCGCTCCCGACCTTAAACTCTTAAATCCGCTGATAAAAAATCTCTGATTTATGATCATCACGATGGCCGCGAGTATCATCTGAAGCAGTCCCATCGCCACATGATTTCCTTCGAAAAAGGACGGTATCGGAAATCCGAGCATCATATGACCCATGGAAAAATACATCAATACGCATAAAAAAACGATCGACGCCAGCAGTCTCTTTACCAGCACAGGCGTCACCGTATCTTCAAGCTGGTCTTCCTGAGCCGCAAGACTTTTAGAATAACTATTTGTACCGTTTTTCGATATTTCTGAAACTGCTTTTTCTTTTGATTCGGCTCCGTATCCGGCGTTTACAACCGCTTTTATTATTTCTTCGTCAGAAGCGGTTCCTTCTACTCCCATCGAATTTGTCAAAAGACTTACGCTTACGCTTTCGACGCCTTCAACCTTTGATACGGCTTTTTCAACTCTTGCCTGGCACGCCGCGCACGACATACCCGTTACTTTATATTGTTTCATATTGCTCTCCATATCACTTTTATCTTCTCTGACAAATGAGACTTTCTATGAGTCAGACACAAAATAGTATGCAAGCATACTTTTTGTGTCCATTTGTCCCTTGACTAATATGTTTGCTATTCATTTCGACATTTATATGAGTCACCGTCCTCATAGACACAAAATCGTATGTGAACATCCGATTTGTGTCCATTTGTCCCTTGACTCATTTCATCATCTTAGGCAAAGCCTCAATGAGCTCGTCCAACTTTTCTTCCCTGCCTTCTCTGATATCTTCGGCAACGCATGTCTTTATGTGATTAGATAAAAGGACTTTATTGAAACTGTTTATGGCCGCGCTTGCCGCAGAAGCCTGCCTGAGTATATCAATGCAATAACAGTCGTCTTCGACCATTTTTTTGATTCCTCTTATCTGACCTTCTATTCTGCTGAGCCGGTTTAACAGATC
>CASDUB010000217.1 GCA_949283905.1 uncultured Lachnospiraceae bacterium
CATCACTCGCGAACGCCAGCATCGCTATAAGTCCTGATGACGTATTCCAATATACGGGCATTCCGACGGGAATGTCTACAAAAAGAGGGCCGTTTCCGCGAAACGCCAGGATTGGAATAACGCTCAGATCGTCTATAATTTCCATTACGACAGATTCGCCTGTTTTATTTCTCAGAGCGAGCATGATAGGACGTATTTCTTCACGTAAATCCGTTTCAAGAGACGCGGCCAAGGCGTTATAGAGTTCCTGTATCTTAGCTCCGAGTTTGTATTTTTTAGTTGAAGCGTTTTGATGCAGGTATCCGTTTCTTTCAAGAATTTTTATCGTTCTTGATGTGGTCGCTCTGTGGTAGCCTGTTATTTTTGTTATTTCGGCATTTCCAAGTTCATTATTATAAGGAATAAAGCACTCCAGAATACGGAGAGCTTTTTCCGTTGCATTTTCTTTTTCTGTGTTATTAGATTCGATATCTAAATTTTCATTTTCAAATCCCATGATGATAGGTTCTCCTGCTGACATTTTCGTTATTATTAATATAAACCAATTTTAGGTTCATTTAAACATAATATATTACTTTTTTTTGTAAAATTATACACTTGTAAATAATATGTTCAGCTGATATAATCTAAATATATAAGATAATATCTCATAATACGAGATATAGAGCGGTTTTTGAAAGGAGATACGAACTATGAAGAAAAGATTATTTGCAATGGCAGTTGCGGGAATTATGGCAATGAGTCTTACAGCATGCAGCGGCGGATCGGGAGAGGAAGCAAAAACAGACTCACCTGCAACAGAAGACGGATCAGCAGCAGAAGACGGCACAGCTGCTTCAGGAGAATCGCTTGAGATCGGACTTGCGTTCCCTCTTCTTGACGAAGGTATGTCATCACTTTCTGATGCAATAATACATTTCTTAGAAGAAAATGAACAGGGCATAGAAATTACTACGACTTTAACTAATGCCGATTCAGATATCAATAAGCTTATTGACGATGTTGAATCACTTATCGCAAAAGATCCTGATTGCATCTATATTATGAATTCAATTGGTGATACAGGAGTTATACCGGCTGTTCAGGCGTGTGTAGATGCAGGCATTCCGGTAGGAGTAGGAGTTTCGATTGAGGGATATAATGAATATGATTTCCTCTACGAAGGCTTCTCACAGTACGCATGCGGACAGATGCAGGCGGAATATATGGAAAGCGTTTATGATGAAAACGCTCAGTATAATTGCGCGGTAATTACAGGTGACGCGGGAAATCCGTCAGGTATGGACAGATCAAATGGATTTATCGAGAACTTTATCGATAAACATGACAATGCAGAGCTTGTAATTA
Source organism: uncultured Lachnospiraceae bacterium (assembly GCA_949283905.1). GTDB lineage: Bacteria > Bacillota > Clostridia > Lachnospirales > Lachnospiraceae > Alectryocaccobium. The sequence goes on from CASDUB010000217.1 coordinate 1,348, forward strand.
TGGGTGAAGGAAACTTCAATACAGATGATGCGCAGGCACTTGCCGAGGACTGGCTTATTGCTCATCCTGAGATTAACCTGATAGCCTGTGCGAATGATGATGAAGCTCAGGGAGTAGTAAATGCGGTTAAAGCAGCAAACGCTGATGTTATCGTTCTTGGTATTGACGCGACCGATCTTGGAAAATCGCTGATCGAATCGGGAGATATGGACTGTACAGTACAGATTGACTTTGGCGGTGTTGCAAAATCAGCAGCTGAAAACATTATCAAATGCGCTCAGGGCGGATTTGAAGGAACAGGAAACGAAGTAAAACTTACTACGGAGAATCTGAAACTTGTTACTGCTGAAACACTTGCGGCTGAACAGTGATGCATTACAATGCAAAATATTTGCCTGATAAAAATTAAAGCTTGAAATTAATATGTCAATTTAATAGGGAGGAGCTGAGAGAGTTTCTTTCGGCTCTTTTTTTTAGATAAACAGGAGGTATAAATGCAGAACGAAGTAGTTCTTAAAGTTGAAGGGCTTTCAAAAAGCTTTCTTGGCGTCAAGGCACTTAATAACGTCAGTCTTGAAGTCCGCAGGGGCGAAGTACATGCTGTAATAGGTGAAAACGGCGCGGGAAAATCAACTATGATGAACATTATATTAGGCGATCTTCCAAGAGATGAAGGTACCATAATTGTAAAAGGAAAAGAAACACATTTTACTTCCCCTGCCGATGCTATTAAAGCCGGCATTTCGATGATACATCAGGAGATAAGTCTTGTTCCTACACTGACTGTAGCTGAAAATATCTGGTTATACAGAGAAGACCGCTTTATGAACGGCATTCTTATCAATAACAGGAAAAGAATTCAGGCCACAAAAGAATTGCTTGACAGGCTTAATATAAGCATAAAACCGGAAGAGATTGTTTCAAATCTGACGGTTGCGCAATGTCAGCTTGTTGAACTTGCCAGATCAGTATCATGTGATTCAGATGTTATCATTATGGATGAACCG
>CASDUB010000218.1 GCA_949283905.1 uncultured Lachnospiraceae bacterium
AACTGTGCTATACTTTTTGCGCTTAACATCATAATAAGGTTTTGATAAAAATGGGAGAGTTTATATGATTATTAAGAGAGAAGATGTACGCAATGTCGCGATAATCGCGCATGTAGATCACGGTAAAACAACCCTTGTAGACGAGCTGCTCAAACAAAGCGGCGTATTCAGAGAAAATCAGACGGTACAGGAAAGAGTTATGGACTCAAATGATATCGAAAGAGAACGCGGTATCACCATCCTTTCAAAAAATACGGCTGTTTATTATAAAGATACAAAAATCAACATAATCGATACTCCGGGACATGCCGATTTCGGCGGAGAGGTTGAACGTGTACTCAAGATGGTTGACGGAGTTATCCTTCTTGTAGACGCTTTTGAAGGCGCCATGCCTCAGACAAAATTTGTGCTTAAGAAAGCGCTGGAACTTGACCTTAAAGTTATCGTATGCATTAACAAAATCGACAGACCGGAAGCAAGACCTGACGAGGTAGTTGATGAAGTTCTGGAGCTTCTCATGGATCTTGATGCGACGGACGAGCAGCTTGACTGTCCGTTCCTCTATGCTTCCGCAAAAATGGGATACGCTGTTGCCGATCTTTCGGATGAGCCGAAAGATATGACGCCGCTTTTTGAAGCGATCATAAAAGATATACCTGCACCCCAGGGAGATCCTGATGCAGGAACACAGGTACTTATAAGTACGATCGATTACAATGAATATGTCGGCCGTATAGGAGTAGGAAAAGTCGACAACGGAAGCATTGCCGTTAATCAGGAAGTAATGCTGATGAATCATCATGATCCTTCAAAACAGAAAAAAGTTAAAGTCAGCAAACTCTATGAATTTGACGGACTTAACAAAGTGGAAGTTAAAGAAGCTAACATAGGTTCGATCGTTGCCATTTCAGGTATTGCGGATATACACATCGGCGATACCCTCTGCGATGTTGAAAATCCGGAGCCGATACCGTTCCAGAAGATTTCGGAGCCTACGATCTCGATGAATTTCCTTGTAAATGATTCGCCGCTGGCAGGCCGCGAGGGAAAATACGTTACATCACGTCATTTAAGAGACCGTCTTTTCAGAGAATTAAATACAGACGTCAGCCTTCGTGTTGAGGAGACAGACTCTGCCGACTGCTTTAAAGTATCGGGACGAGGAGAACTCCATCTGTCGGTGCTTATCGAAAACATGCGCCGTGAGGGTTACGAATTTGCCGTAAGCAAAGCGGAAGTCATCATGAAGAAAAACGAAAGAGACCAGCTGCTTGAGCCTATGGAGATAGCTTATATAGATGTTCCGGAAGAATTTTCGGGATCTGTTATTCAGAAGCTTTCGGAAAGAAAAGGAGAGCTGAACGGCATGAGCCTCGGAAGCGACGGCTCTACAAGACTTGAGTTTACGATCCCTGCAAGAGGTCTTATCGGTTTCAGAGGAAACTTTATGACCATGACAAAAGGAACAGGCATAATAAATACTACTTTTGACGGATATGCTCCGTACAAAGGAGATATTGCTTATAGAAAACAGGGCTCGCTCATTGCGTTTGAAACAGGCGAAGCCGTAACATACGGACTTTTCGCGGCTCAGGCAAGAGGCACGCTGTTTATCAGCCCGGGCGAAAAAGTTTACGGCGGAATGGTAATCGGACAGAACGGCAAGGCGGAAGATATCGAATTGAACGTATGTAAGACAAAACACCTTACAAATACACGTTCGTCATCAGCAGATGAGGCGCTGACTCTTGTGCCGCCGAGAATTCTTTCACTGGAACAGGCGCTTGAGTTTATCGACAACGACGAGCTGCTTGAAGTAACTCCGGAAAATCTCCGTATCAGAAAGAAAGAGCTTGATCCGAGACTCCGTAAGAGAGCTGCACAGAAAGCTAAGTAAGATTTGTAAAGGAGGACATAAATTATGAGTTTAACACGCGAACAGATCGAACAGTTAAAAGACAAGAGAAACAGTACAAATTATTTTTCGAAATTCAATGGAATTTTTATAAAGGAACTTGAAGACGGACACGCGCTTGTGGAAATGGTCGTTGATCAGAATAAGAAAAACCCGATCGGAACTATTCACGGAGGCGCGGTATTTACGATGTGTGATAACGCCGGCGGTGCAGCGGCCTCATCCCTTGGCTCGGCCGTTACGACCGTAGACGCTAATATCCACTATCTCAGGCCTACATTAAATAAAACGCTGCTCAGAGCTGAAAGCACTGTAAGAAAGAACGGAAAAAACATAGTCGTATGCGATGTTTCTTTAACAGATCAGGACGGTCTTGAACTTGCATACGGAACTTTTACTTACATGAAGCTTGAGCATACATATGCCGAGATGGGAATGTCTAAATGAACAAAGAGGTGATTTCGTAAAAATGAAATCACCTTTTTTGAAATAGAGGATACTTATAATGACTACAAATCAAATGAAATATTTTGTGACTGTGTGCAAAACAAAAAGTTTTACTAAAACGGCTGAGCTGTTGTATATAACTCAGCCGGCTATAAGCAGGCAGATAAACGCTCTTGAAGAAGAAATAGGTGTTCCGCTTATTGTAAGAGACAGCGGTAAGAAATTTGAGATCACAGCGGCAGGAAAAGCATATTATGAGCTGTTTGATAAATTCCTGGATGATAAAGAGCGCATAGATTTTATTAC
>CASDUB010000219.1 GCA_949283905.1 uncultured Lachnospiraceae bacterium
ATCCGCAATTTGAACATACAGATTCACTTCCGGCTTCAGCGCCGCAGTTCATACAAATCATTCGGATGCTCCTTCAGTATTAGAGTTATTTGCGTTGTTTGAATTATGCATTTCCTTAAGCAGGTCTATAACATCTGTCATGTCCTTGCTGTAGATCTCATCCTCAACCGATTCTACAGACAAAATAGGTTTAAATTTTTTAATCTCTTCGTCAAAATCAAGCATACGGCACCTCCGCTGTTTTAATTACTGAAGCTGTGCGAGACGTTCCTTAACCTGCTCCATCATCTTCTGATAGTTAGCAAGTTTTTCTTTTTCGGCGTTTACTTTTGCCTCCGGCGCTTTAGAAACAAATTTCTCGTTTTTAAGCATTCCTTCAGCTCTCGCAATCTCTTTTGTGAGACGCTCAACCTCTGAATTAAGTCTTTCGATTTCTTTTTCTACATCAACAAGCTGATCAAACGGAATGCAGAACTCAGCGCCCGGAATAATAGCCGATACAGCTTTGTCGTCAATTCCCGTCTTATCGGACTGAATTATGACATTTTCGGCTTTCGCCAGCGTCGCAAAGAAAATCTTTCCGTCTTCAAATATATTTCTGATACGCTCATCGGCTGATACAACAAATACATTTGCTTTTTTTGACGGCGGAACATTCATCGATGTTCTGACATTTCTGATCGCCCTTACGGCTTCTTTGATCATCTCGATCTCATTTTCTTCTTTTTCAAAATTCATCGACTCGTCATATACAGGATACGGCGAGATCATGATGCTCTCTTCTTCCTCATTTAATGTGCAGTAAATCTCTTCCGTGATAAACGGCATAAACGGATGAAGAAGTTTAAGCGCACAGTTAAGAACCGTCTTAAGAGTCCAAAGAACCGCGGCTTTTGTCTCATCTGTATCTGACCAGAGTCTCGGCTTAACCATCTCGATATACCAGTCGCAGAACTCTTCCCAGATAAAGTCATATACTTTTGAAAGGGCGATTCCAAGCTCGTATTTTTCCATCAGAGCAGTAACTTCGGCCGTAAGTCTGTTCGCCTTACTGAGTATCCATTTATCGGCAGCAGTAAGAAGTTCCTTCGGCATTTCTTCCGGAACAGCAGCTGCGTCAAGATTCATCATGATGAAACGCGATGCGTTCCATACTTTATTGGCGAAGTTTCTGCTTGCTTCTACTTTTTCCCAGTAGAAACGCATGTCATTTCCCGGAGCGTTTCCTGTTAGAAGCGTCATACGGAGCGCATCTGCGCCGTACTTGTCGATAACCTCAAGAGGATCTATTCCGTTTCCGAGGGATTTGCTCATCTTGCGTCCCTGGGAATCACGCACAAGACCATGGATAAGCACGTGATGGAAAGGTGATTTTCCTGTCTGCTCAAGAGATGAAAATACCATTCTGATAACCCAGAAGAAGATAATGTCGTAACCTGTTACGAGAACATCAGTCGGGAAGAAATAATCCATCTCAGGAGTTTTTTCAGGCCATCCGAGTGTTGAAAACGGCCAAAGCGCCGATGAAAACCATGTATCAAGAGTATCTTCGTCCTGTTTGAGATCAGTGCATCCGCATTTGCAGCATTTGTCCGGCGCTCCGCCTGTTTTGACGGTTATCTCGCCGCATTTTTCGCAGTACCATGCAGGAATTCTGTGTCCCCACCAAAGCTGACGTGAAATACACCAGTCTTTTATGTTTTCAAGCCAGTGAAGATATGTTTTTCCAAAGCTTTCCGGTACGAAATTAAGGTCGTCTGTATCGAGAACCTTGATAGCCGCTTCAGCCATTTCTTTCATACGTACAAACCACTGAGGCTTGATCATAGGCTCAACAGTAGTATGGCAGCGGTCATGAGTTCCGACAGCATGCGAATGAGGAACAACTTTAACTAAAAGTCCCTGAGCTTCAAGGTCGGCTACGATAGCTTTTCTCGCTTCGTATCTGTCCATTCCGGCGTATTTTCCACCGAGCTCATTGATGGTAGCGTCGTCGTTCATGATGTTGATCTCAGGAAGATTATGACGTTTTCCCACCTCAAAGTCGTTAGGATCGTGAGCAGGCGTGATCTTAACGCAGCCTGTTCCGAATTCTTTATCTACATATTCATCGGCGATAACAGGAATCTGTCTGCCGGTAAGCGGAAGCTCCAGCATCTTTCCGATGATATCTTTATATCTCTCATCATCAGGATTTACCGCAACCGCAGTATCTCCTAAAAGTGTTTCAGGTCTTGTAGTAGCAATCTCGACAAACTTGCCTTCTTCGCCTACTACAGGATAATTAATATGCCAGAAAAATCCGTTCTGATCCTCGTGTTCAACCTCAGCGTCAGATAATGACGTCTGACATACCGGACACCAGTTTATGATCCTGTTGCCTTTATATATCCATCCCTTTTTATAAAGGTTTTCAAAAACCCTCTCAACAGCTGCAGACGAAACTTCATCCATTGTGAATCTTTCTCTTTCCCAATCTGCCGAAGCGCCGAGTTTATGAAGCTGATTAATGATACGGCTGCCGTATTCTTTTTTCCATGCCCAAGCATGCTCAAGGAATTTTTCTCTTCCCATCTCATGCTTATCGAGACCCTGCTCTTTAAGCATGTTTGTAACTTTAACCTCTGTGGCAATAGCCGCGTGGTCAGTTCCCGGCTGCCAGAGAGCTTCATACCCCTGCATTCTCTTAAATCTGATGATCGTGTCCTGAATAGTATTGTCAAGAGCGTGTCCCATATGAAGCTGTCCCGTTACGTTTGGCGGCGGCATTATAATAGTAAAAGGCTTTTTATTCGGGTTTACTTCCGCATGGAAATATCCCTTGTCAAGCCATTTCTGATAAAGTCTGTCTTCAAGGCCTTTCGCGTCATAGGTCTTAGCTAATTCTTTGCTCATCTTCCCTCCTGATTTATATAAAAAACATCAAAGTTCTTCTTATTATATAATACGCTTATATTAACATGGCTCATTATAGTGTCAGCCAAAATATTTGTCAATATTACAAAAGCCGCAATAGCATTAAGCTACCGCAGCTTTTGATATGGCGTTTTACTTTCTTAAATCAGGAATAATTATTTTTCGATAAAAGCTTCAAGCTCTGCTTTTGAACAGGCTCCGATGGTCTTTTTAACCGCTTCGCCGTTCTTAAATAACAGAAGAGTCGGAATACTGCTAATACCATATTTAATGGCAAGTCTTTCTTCGTTATCTACGTTTACTTTTCCGACTTTTATCTTTCCTTCATTTTCTTTGGCGATCTCGGCAACTACAGGAGCGATCATCTGACACGGTCCGCACCATACAGCCCAAAAATCAACAAGCACCGGAATATCCGATTTTAAAACTTCTTCTTCAAAATTATCATTTGTAAGTGTAATTTCTGACATATCTTTTTCTCCATTATTTTTCTTTATAGTACAGCATGCAGTGGCAATATCCTTCAAAATCAGGATCTTTTATCTGATCCCTGAACTCTTTGCACATGCATTTATTTTCAGGTATCTTCTCGAGTCTGCAGGGACAATATCCGTCTTTTTTCTCGAGTCCTTCTTTTATTCTTTTTACGATCTCCTCATCTTCGTTAAATCTGATTTTCATCGGCGTCGCCTCCTTACTACAGGCATTATATCATAATGATTGTGATAAAACTATGGTTTATAAAAATTGCCTTGCGGCGATGTGAGTTTAAATATATAATGACACCAGGGTTAAAGGTCTAAGGCCACACGAGCGTAAGTACGCAGTACGAAGCAATCCGTATGTGTCATGAATCAACAGTTAACGTAATCATGCGACGAAAGGCAGACAATGAATAATTCAAATCACAACATCAGAAAAAAACTAAACATAATAATATACAATCTGGCGAGATATCTTGAGATCGCTCTCTCGGTGGTGATACTGGTTGTAATCGCGATAACAGGAATCCAGCTTATACTCTCGCTTACAAATACAAGTCTTGCTGATATGAATTCGGCGTTCTTTTCGGATTTTCTTTCAAAAGCGCTGGCTCTCATAGTAGGAATTGAGTTCATAAACATGCTCTGCAAACATTCGGTACAGAGCGTTCTCGAAGTTCTGCTCTTTTCCATCGCAAGACAGATGGTCGTAGAGCATCTCGATACATTTCAGATATTCTGGGGAGTTTTGTCAATC
>CASDUB010000220.1 GCA_949283905.1 uncultured Lachnospiraceae bacterium
GGAATATAAATTTAAAATCCTGACTGAAAAAGAGTCCGTGCAGTATTATTTTCTGACTAATGAATTTCGCGCTTTCGGAGAGTACAGGGTTTATATTCTGAGGGATGACATATATGGATCAATAAGGGAAGTTTTCGTTTTGATGATGAGGTATTGGGATAAGCGGAATATTAAAATTAACCGCGCAGTTATAAAATCGCTGGGAGACGCCTGTTATCATATGCTTGCGGAGCAATACGCGAAAAATGATAAACATGATTACAGATTGGGAAAGATAATAGATATGATGTACGGCAATATTGAAAATCCCGAGTTTGATCTTGGCAAGTGTCTTGAAAGTTCGGGATATTCGATAGGACATCTCAGAAAACTCTTCCTTAAGACAGAGGGGGTTACGCCGTCGAAATATATGAACCGCATCCGCATTGAAAGGGCTAAATCACAGATACAGCAGTATGGATACAGCAGAACTATAAAAGAAATCGCATTTTCCTGCGGCTTTCGGGACGCGTTGTATTTCAGCAGGGTGTTTCACAAGCTGGAAGGCATTGGTCCGAAAGCCTATCGTGATATTTTTATGCAGGAAAATGCGGATCGGGTTTACTCTAATACAGGCATAAGATGAGTCCAGCTTGCCATTCTGATCGCTGCAGAAAGGTGCTGCTGATATCTTGATGCAAGATAAGAAAAATTTGGTTTGTCGGGCATTTCATGAAGCATGATTTCGTTAGGGTCGAATACTTCAAGTTTATCAAGTTTTTCTGAAACTTGATTGATCCATTTGTATATCCATCTGCGTTCTTCGCGGCTGAAATTTCCGGTGTGAAGAATAACAGTCATCTGCTCTGCCGAGGCCATAAGACGCCACAGACAAAGCAGGAAATTCCTGAGATCTTCGGAGTATTCTCCGCCGCCTTCCTTTCGCAGATCGTCACATATAATATGAAAGTTTACAAGTGCATTATGAAGCACAGTCAAACTTACTTTGTAATCGAGGCTCTGTCTGAGTATATTCAGATAAAACTTTTGCATCTGATATAATTCGTGAATATAAAAATCGTTTCGTTTCTGTCTTGTCGACGGGAAGATAAAACGGTTAACTGCAAAAACAAGAACCGCGGCAAGTCCGAGGTATAAGAGACGGTATCCGACCGCCGCACTTCCGCCAAGGGAGATTGAAGCCATAGCTACACCGCAGCCTGTAGCAAATATCGGCTGAACCCATTTTCCTGGAGTGCTCATATACATGCATATTATCATTATGACGAAATAAAGATAAATATACCATTCTCCCGGAGCGATGATATAAAACAGGTATGTCGCGGCACAGCCTATAACGCTTCCGATGAGACGTGTCTGAACACGTGTAACACTTTCGTCGTACATCGGACGTGTGATAAGAAATGCGTTAAGCGCGATCCAGTATGCATGTTCAGCTCCGGAAATATCCTTTATGGCAAAACATACCGTCATAACTATTGACAATCTGAGGGCGAAGCGGAACTGAAATTTGTTCAGCTGAAGATGATTGCGGAAATCCTGTATATACCTTCCGAGATTAAAGCGCTCTTTGTGCGCGCTGCCTTCATCCATTTCGCGCAGAGCTATTATCAGCAGTCTCAGAACATTTCTGTAGAGAGAGCCGAATCTTTCGGGAAATTCCTCGCCTTTTTTCAAAAGTCTGCGGGCGTCTTCTATTATTAAATGGTTGTCATTCTGATTTATATCGTCTGCCGCACGCATGAGAAATTCGGACAGTTCTCTTCTCGGTTCGATCGTCCATTCCTTTATCTTGGCCTGTCTCTGATCGCTGAAAAAATATGCCGCACGCTGAAATATGAGCGCGAAAATATAGTAAATATGTTCGCCGCGTGCAAATATATGAGCCACATTATGGCCGCTGTATGCGCGTCGGTACATCATATATTCGATATCCTGAACAGCTGTGATATCGGCTTTTTTGACGGTGAGCTGGGACGCAATGGTTTTAAGACCTCTGCGAAGCAGTGAATCGTCTATCTTTTTTGATTTGAAAAACTTAATGAGCGTCAGTACGGCTATCAGGACAGCTGTAGCGAACGCCGCTATTATAAGAAGCAGCGGAATGTCATTTCGTCCGAAGGGAATAAGCTGTATGAAGACAAATGTAATGACTCCGGGGAAATATCCTATGGTATCGACGGGCGAAGAGCGCAAAAGTGTCCATACAAGAGGAAACAGCGCGTTAAGTAACAGGCGCAGCACTATATTAAGCGACGCC
>CASDUB010000221.1 GCA_949283905.1 uncultured Lachnospiraceae bacterium
AAGGCGTGTTTTACAATATCCTTGAAGAGATCAAGAAGGCAAGCGGTGCGGTAATACTGCTTTCGATGGGCGATCCCCAGTGTGTGGAGATAAGCGACACTTCGATAGTGTTGTAAGTGATGAGTTGTAAGAACAAATTTAGATATAAAAAATCCGGCGCTTTAAAAGCTCCGGATTTTTTATTTTATGTAGAGGAAATATCTGATAGATATTTTGCAGATGAGCGATTAATTAATCTTCAAGGTCTTCAACGTATTCAACCATATTTTCGGCTGCGATACGTCCTGAGTTTACTGCGAATCCCATTGTGTTTCCGCCGAGAAGATAGCAGTATGTTCCTTTGTAAAGGTCGCATACGTCTGATCCGCCTGCGTACAGACCGGGGATTACCTTGAAGTCATCGGTAATAACTTCGAGCTTGTGGTTTACTTTGATTCCGCCGAGAGAACCGTAAGCTCCGCAGCTCATGCGCATAGCGTAGAATTTCTTTCCAACAAGCGGGTGGAGATATCTTCTGTTTTTAAGGAAGAGATCATCATATCCGCAGTCGCATCCGTCGTTGTAATCTTCGATAGTCTCAAGGAAAGTATTCTCATCTATGCCGATCTTTTCTGCAAGCTCTTCGAGAGAGTCTGCTATAAATACCGTATTTGGATATTTTTCTGCGGCTTCAACTACTTCTTCTGCAAACTGTTTTGTGAAGTCGCCTCTGAATACGCTTGAACCCATATCCATACCGTTGCGGCGGAAATGTTTAAGAATGCTGTCGTCGATGATAAGCCATGCTTCTTTGTTCTGCTGACGCGCGATCGCGTTTGCGGCAACAGCGCCGTTTTTGATCTGCTCTTCATCGATGATACGGTAACCCTGACGGTTTACGATAACGCAGCTTGGCTGTGAGAAAAGATGACGGCTTACAAATTCGCCTACATTAGGAATTTCGTTTGAACATACACGTTCCATTTCCATATGGCTCTTGCCTGCTCCTGCTTCCCATGCCATTCTTACGCCGTCGCCTGTGATGCCCGGGATCTTAAATCCGAACATATCGACGCCGTCTGTATGCTCTGTATATTTATTGATCATTTCAGAGTTGTTTCCGAAACCGCCGCAGCAGATGAGAACTGCGTCGGCAGTAACATCGTATGTTTCGCCTGAAGCGCTTTCTGCGATAAGTCCGCATACTCTGCCGTCTTCGTCTTTTTTGATCGATTTTGCAGGTGTTTCAAGATAGAATTTAACGCCGAGTTCTACAGCGTGGTTATACATGACTTTTGTCATGGCTGAAGCGGCTCTCGGGCCCGGCTCGCTTCCGTCCTCAGGTTTAACGACATGCCATGTTTCGTAAGCTCCCGGATAATATTTTGTAGGACGGTCGAATTCAACGCCCATATCTTCGAGCCAGTCGATAGTTTCGCCTGATTTCCAGAAATAATCATGAACAAGCTGAGCGTCAACGTCCCAGTGAACGTGATCCATCATGACCTCAAATGCTTCTTCTTTTGTAGGTCCGCACATAAGACGTTTCTGCATGCGGCTCTCTACTCCGAAAGGTCCCATACCCATGTTGGCTGTGCCGCCGGCAAAGGCGCCTTTCTCAAATACCATAACTTCCATATCGGATTCCGCAGCTGTGATGGCTGCAGCGAGACCTGTAGGACCTGCAGCGATGATTGCAATCTGTGTTTTCAATGAAGTCATAACAAAATCTCCTTTAAATTTTGATTAGTATGTTAAAACGTTGATATATTAACTGTATTACGACATATATATATCACAACAAACAAAAAAATTGCAATGCAATCATAAAAGAGTGCACCATTTCATTAGATTGTCGACTTTGAACAGTTTTAAAAAAAGTGTACAATTACAATGCAGTACATAACATAATGAAAGGGGATAAAAAATGAAAAGAAAATTATTAAGTATTGTTATGGCAGCAGCGCTTGGCGCAACAATGTTTGCGGGATGCGGATCAAACGAGGAAGCTCCTGCAGAGGAATCATCAACAAAATCAGAAGCTCCTGCTGAAGAATCATCAGAGGCGCAGTCAGACGAGACATCAGAAGCTCCTGCAGATGAAACATCTGAAGCTTCAGGAGAGACAGCTACTTCTTACGACAATGAAGGAAAGAAAGTTTCAGCGCTTTTCTTCTCACTTGAGGGCGAGTACTTCACAATGCTTGACGATATGCTCAAACAGGGTCTTGAGGAAAGAGGATATGCTTATGAGAGCCAGTCATGCAACTTCGATCCTGTAACACAGATCGAGCAGATCGAGAACGCTACGGCAGGCGGCGCTACATGTATCTGGATTTGGGCACAGGACGGAAAACAGGTTGCCGACGCATGTGCGAAAGCAAGAGAGCAGGGCGTGCTTATCTATTCGTTTGTACAGGATCCGTCAGGAAATGCTGACGTAGTCAGAGGAACAGATGAGATCACATGCGGAACAGCTATTGCAGAGATGGCACAGAACTGGGCAGATGAGACATACGGCGAAGACGCTGAAGCAAACTCAATCAAAACAGTTATTCTCGGCGACGAGAGCAGCGAAAACCAGAAGACACGTACTGACACTATCCAGAAAGTTCTTGAAGAGGACGGAAGATTTGAAATCGTTGACAGAGTTCTTGCAGAGGGATCTACAGTTGAGTGTCAGACAGCAACAGAAAATATATATGCAAAACACGGCGATACAATTGACTGTATCGTAACAGTAGGCGGCGAATACGCTCTCGGCGTTCTCGCATATCTTGATTCTGAAACATCTGTTGTAGCAGATCCTGTAAGCCTCGGAGTATTCGGCGCAGAGATGTCAGAAGACCTTGCTGCATACATGAGAGACGGCTTATATGACGGATCAGCTCTTAACGGAGGAAACATCATCGACAATATCGCTGTTCAGGTTGACGAGATCGACAAACTTGTAAACGGAGATCTTGAATCAGGAACATTCTCGGCAGTTGATATCGGACAGGTTACAGTTGACAACCTCGAAGAGTACGGATATTGATTGTTAAAATCAGGATTTTGACAGAATTTACAATTGAATAAAATAATACACCTTTTCTTAACAACGACATCTTTATTTGATTTGAAGCATAAAATATAATTAGCGTCATCAGGGCAATGTCAGAGTACCTTGGCATTGCCTTAAATCAAATAAAGATAAAGGAGAAATGGTATGAAAAAGAAAGTATTAAGTATTGCACTTGCGGCAGCACTTGGTGCAACAATGTTTGCCGGATGCGGATCTAATGATTCTAATCAGGAATCTGCTCCTGCGTCAACATCAGAAGCAACATCAAACGAATCAACAGCTGATACATCAGACGCTTCAACAGCTGAAACATCTGATGCTTCTACAGCAGAG
>CASDUB010000222.1 GCA_949283905.1 uncultured Lachnospiraceae bacterium
ATTATAATATAAAAATCTTATAATTGCACTTACTAAGTGGTAAAAAGTTGATATACTTGCTTTGGTAAATATTCCTAAAATGTAATTTTCTGCAATATATTATACAAATATCAAATAAATGTCCGATCGTTCTTCCCTGCGATCATGAAAACTATTTTAAACGTCTTTATAAGATTATAAAAAAGTCTCATGTAACAAAAATGAGCACCATTTTGGTAACTCGCGTTACTTTTAACGGTGCTCAAGTCCCACTTGCTCGGACTGGTTTTTAGTCTATAACTTGTACCCAATTTTGTCAATTAATAAATTCATTATAACTATCATTCTAAATTTATATAGTTGTTTTTTTGTACAAAAAACCGGGCTGCAATTTACAGCCCGGTTAAATGTATATATTTTTGTAATTATACTAAGATACCGATGTGATATCCGTCGTCCATAGCCTGTCCGATCTGAGCAACTTTCTTGCAGTCACCGATGATATAGTTTTCATCTACAAGATCTGCGATCGCGTCTACTTTAGCGTAGTTTGCTCTGAATCCGGCAGCACATACAACCGTATCAGCTTCTACTACAAACTGTTTTCCGTCGCACTCTACAAGAACACCGTTGTCTACAACTTCTTTAACCATTGTGTTTACATAGAGTTTAGCGCCGCATTTATTAACCTGATCCATAAGTCCGCCGCGGTAGAACGGATTTGTATCGATAGCAACGTCAGGTCTCATCTCGATAACAGAAACTTCGTGACCTTCTTTTGAGAAAGATACAGCTGCTTCAGTACCAACAAGTCCGCCGCCCATGATAGCAACTTTCTTGCCGAGTTTTTCAGGATGAAGCTCAGCGTCGATAGCCATCATTACGTTAGGTCCGTCGATTCCTTTTACAGGAAGTTTGAACTCTTCTGCTCCGATTGCTACGATAAGCGCATCCGGATTGAATTTTGCAACAAATTCAGGAGTAACTTCTGTGTTGAGGATAACATTTACGCCGCCTTCATATACTCTGCGGATAAGAACTTCGCAAAGTTCAATGATATCTTCCTTGAAGTAAGGAGCTCCTGCCGGGTAAAGGTTTCCGCCGAGTTTGTCAGCTTTCTCAACAAGAGTAACTTTATGTCCGCGTTTAGCTGCTGTGATAGCTGCCTGCATACCTGCAGGGCCGCCGCCTGCAACGAGGATGTTTTTAATAACTTCTGCTTTCTTTTCGTCCTGATGACCGTAGATCTGCTGTCCCTGATGAGGGTTAACAGTACATCTTGCCATCTCTGTTGTCATTGTATTTCCGAAACACTCATAGCAGCGGATACATGGTGTAATATCATCAGCTCTTCCGCAAAGCGCTTTGTCAGCGATAGCAGGATCAGCGAACATACCACGTCCGATCTCGATAAGGTCAGCCTGACCTGAAGCGATGATTTCTTCCATCTGTGCAGGGTGGATAAGTGATCCGACACATGCAACAGGTTTCTTAACATGTTTTTTGATAGCTGCCGCAAACTGAACATTGATTCCGCGAGGGAAGAATGCAGATGGATGCGTACGGCAGAACATAGCCGGATCTTCGTGGTTTCCAACTGAAATATTGAAGAAGTCAACTTTGTCTTCTACCATCTTAGCTAATTCGATGTATTCGTCGAGAGTAACTCCTCCCTCAACCATGTCGTCTCCGTTCATACGAAGCTCGATAGGGAATCCCTTGCCGACGCCTGCGCGTACTGCATCAAGAGTACGAACAACAAGACGCGCTCTGTTCTCTAAAGAGCCGCCGTATTCATCTGTTCTGTGGTTGAACAGAGGTGAAAGGAACTGGTTGTGAAGCCATCCGTGAGCGATATGAACCTGAACGCAGTCATATCCGACTTCTTTGCAGAGCTGAGCTCCTTTGCGGTATGATTCAACGATCTCATCGATAACTTCTATAGGCATTTCATAAACATGTCCTGCAGGCATGTCCATCTCGCTTGGTCCGTAAGCAATCTCGCAAACGCCTTTGTCTCCGCCTACAGATGCAAGTCCGCCGTACATTCCGCCGTGTGAAAGCTGAATGCTTGCGAGACATCCGTGATTATGAATAAGTCTTACAGACTCTGAAAGTCCCTGACGTACTCCGAAAGAATCAAGAACAACCTGTTTATTGTGTGATTTTCCTGTAGCGCCGTGAGGAATAGCCTCTCCGTATGTTACCATAGCTGCGCCGCCTGAAGCTCTGTCTTCAAGATAAGCGATCATCTCAGGTGTAAAGAAACCTTCAGCTGTTGCCATACTTGGGCTTGTAGGTGCGCCTATAATTCTGTTTTTAAATTTAACATTTCCAATTCTGATCGGTGAGAGCAGATGTGGATACAGTTTTTTTCCCGGATAACACTGTGACATTTAATATTCCTCCCAATAATAAATCTTTTCCAATATGATACACTATTTTGCATATAAAAAGAACTACTAATTTCTATTTTTTGTTCATTTTTGTTTATTCATCACAAGAATCGGTGTCATTTTTCCATTCATCTGCCATATTAAGTCTTTCTTTATATGTGACATTGAGAATTTCGTACGCAAATGAGCCAAGTACGATCTCTCTCGGCGGATTTTCCGCATCCGCCATCTTAA
>CASDUB010000223.1 GCA_949283905.1 uncultured Lachnospiraceae bacterium
AGGAAAAAATCATGAAAAAAGGAGAAATAGCTGCCATAATAATGGGTTCGATAATAACAATAAGCGGTATTGTTTGGGGTGCGCTTATTGCATATACAAATAGCAGTATAAAAAATATGTTTAGAAAAAAGCCATTGAATATTGATATGGAAGTATCATCACAGTAAAAAAGAATCGAAAATTAAGTATACAGTGTCGAAGCAACATCACAAGCAGTTGTTCCGGCACTGTTTTCTTAATGTTATGACCGCAACGGATGGGACTTTATCCAATCCTTTAAGATAAGATTGACGTATTGGCTGAAGTTGCGGTCGTCTTCTTCCGCTAATCTTTTAATATTTTCTACTATGTTTTCATCAAGGGTAACACTGACTTTGACTTTCAGAGGTTTTAATTCCATGATATGCCTTTCTTTTTTTGTGTAAAATATAGCATTAGTAGTATGAAATATTGAAAAGTATGACAAAGTAGTATAAAGTAGTATAAAATAAGACATAAATGAATGATTATGCATATAATTATGAGGGAACTTGAATATTACAGACCATGAATATGCATATGTTATTATAAGACCATCTGAATATATACAGGCAACATTGCCGTATCTGTAATATTGCAGACGGCATTGAAGCAGCCTTAGCCGCTTTTGCAAAGTAAAAACGACATATTTAAAAATACCCCTATAAAAATAAATTTCTGTTAACTAAGGAAAGAAGCAAGCAGTTTCCCTTAATGGAGAAAAAACTTTCAGCAAAGCGGAAAAGGCATATAAAAGGTAGTGTCGCAGCAACGTCTTTCAAATTTAAAGAAAGCGTTGCTGCGACACTTTTATTGTATTAAAAAACGTAACTTTTGATCAAAAAATAATACTTGACAGCTGCGATAATTAATGTATGATTATCTTATAACATATCAATAACTCAAATCTGTCAGGTCGATGAATCATATCTTTTGCATATTAAATTTTGAAAGTATTTCACATACCATTAAGAAATTTTAGCTGACTATCTATTAATAATTCTTTTAGAAATTCTTTTGCACTAATCAAATTTATTCACATGAAAAAATAATTTTGTTATAATGAAAGGAGAAATATGGGACAGAAAGATATATCAGAAAAACTACTTGAAGAATACGACGATGTTTTTGCCGACATTGTTAACGTCCTGCTTTTCAACGGAAAAAGACTTATTAAACCGGAGCAACTTAATGAATCAAATGTGGTGTCACATTTTAAAGCCGATGACGGAGAACTTCATGAACAGGAACGTGATGTTGCGAAATTCTGGGAAAAGGGCGGTGTATATATCGCACTTTATGGAATTGAAAATCAGACAACAGTTGATAAATACATGCCGCTAAGGGTTATAAATTATGACGGAGTGTCATATCGTTCGCAGCTATTAAACAATAACAGCGACTTAAAGTATCCTGTCGTCACGTTGGTGTTGTATTTTGGTGAAAAGCGTTGGAACGCGCCTCGCAGCCTTTTAGAAGCAATTTGTGTTCCCGATGAGTTGAAGTCGTATGTAAATGATTATAAGATAAATCTTTATGAAATATCATATTTGACGGATGCTCAGTTAAAAATGTTTAAAAGCGATTTTGGTATTTTGGCGGATTTTTTCGTGAATAAACGGAGGAATGAAAACTATTTGCCTAAAGATGAAAGAAAATTTGAACATGTAGATGCGATGCTGAAAATCTTTAAGGCAATGGCTTTGGAACAGCATTATGAAATGGACTTTTCTGATATAAAAAACGGAGGATACAGTATGAGCGGAATTTTTGAAAGAGTAATAAATATGGGAATATCAGAGGGTATGGAAAAAGGAATGAAACAGGGTATCGAGAAGGGTATGGAAAAAGGCATGGAAACGGCATATCGCGAAACTGCCATCGAATTGCTTAAAGCAGGAACTGATGAAAACGTGATTCTTCAGGCGTGTAAACTTACTAAAGATCAGCTTGAACAATTGAAAAAAGATATGTTGACGGTATAGTAATTAGGCAAATGTTTAATATTTGAAAACATGGGGGTAGTGCCACAGCAACATCCTTCAAATTTGAGGGATGTTGCTGCGACACTGCCTTATATTTTTAACAAAGATAAAAAATCATTTATCAGGTGAAAATTTAATAGTTACTAAAGTGTCTCCGGGTCTTATCTTCGTTTTGCCGGAGGGGATGATCGTATCCATGCCGCGTTTAATAAGCATTATACGTGTTGAATGCATCTGAGGGATCTGAGAGAGCGTTTTATTTAAATACTGTTTTTGATTGTCTACTACGATCTCGCTCAATATAAAATGCTTCCTGTCGTCAAAACTTCGCGCTGCCAGCACAAGCATATCGCCGGAATTTAAAACGGTTTGTCCGGTAGGAACAAGCGCTTCATCATTGCGGATTATCATAGAAACCGTCAATTCTGACGGGAGTCGGAGCTGTTCGAGTGTCCGGCCGCACCAGCTGTGCGTTTCGTCGAGATGAATCCTGATAAAACTGATATCGCTGTCTTCCTGATAATCGTTAAATGTATGATTTACGTCTGCAGTTTTATCTATCATTGAAAGTTTTTTAGCGGCCCATGGAAGCAGAGTGCCCTGTATTGAGATGGACATAATAACTATGCAGAACACAAGATTATAGAGATTATATGTTATGTCTATATCGGCGATGACGGCTCCGATGGCAAATACTATTGACGCCGCACCTCTGAGCCCCGCCCATGAGACCATGAAAACCTGGCGCATTTTCGGGCGGAAAGGAGCCATCAGAGCGGCAGTTACCGCGGGTCGTACAACTGCCGTAAGGATAAGCATCAGCAAAACAGCCGGAATGATAACTGCAGGCAGCTCGGCAGGCGTGACAAGAAGGCCTAAAAGGAAAAATATCTGAACCTGCGCAATATCCGTCAGTACATCGAAGAAATGAATAAGATATTTTTTTCTCGGCAGTTTGGCATTGCCTATCCAGATCCCGCACAGATAAACACTGAGATACCCGTTGCCGCCGATACAAGAAGGAACGGCGTATGAAAGAATCATGATGGCAAGCAGAAAAATCGTATGACTCTGCTGTGTCGGAAGTATCTGACGGTGAAGAAGTTTTACGGCGATCCAGCCCATAGCTATTCCGCAAAGGATTCCTATACCGATCTGCATTATAAGCAGAAGAGGAACATTGACGGATTTGCCGCCAAGCAGAGCTACTGCAACGGCCGTGAGCATATAACTCATCGGATCGTTAGAACCGGATTCAACTTCAAGCAGCGAGTCCGTGTGATACTTCAGAGCCAGATTTTTTGAGCGAAGTATATTAAACACAGATGCGGCATCTGTGGAAGATATAACGGAACCGATCAGAAAACTTTCCAGCCACGGCAGCGAAAGTGCAAAATGCGCAAACAGCGCGACTCCTCCGGCCGTTCCCGCTACTCCAAGTGTGGAAAGTATCACCGATGGAACCAGTACAGGACGTGCGACTTTTATATTTGTTTCAAATCCGCCGTAAAACATTATAAATATCAGGCAGACTGAACATACGACGTTTACCGTTTCATAGTCGTTAAACTGTATCCTTAAGATGCCGTTTTCACCGAAAAGCATACCCAGTGCGATAAATATCAGCAGGGACGGGACAGGCAGTTTTTCCAAAAAGTTATTGAGCAGAATGCAGATAAAGATGACGCATCCTACAAGCAGAAGAGGTCCGTTCAAAGTTATCACCGCCTTTATAATAAGTAAAAATTGTTAAGCTGTCTTTATTCTATAATGATTCTATACTGAAAACAATCTCAATATATTTTTATCTTTACCTTATCTTTACTATCTTTTAACCGGAAGTCTGATATAATAGGAACATTGAACTGCGAGGGAGAATTATGAAACCACAAAAAATCTTAAAGGATATTCTGATTTCTGCTTTGCTTTTGGGAATTGCGACAGTATTGAGCGCACAGTTTCAAAAATGGAATGTGTCGGAACTTATCACAACAATATTTGTGTTTGCCGTTTTTTTGATATCGCTATTTACGGACGGATTTGTTTACGGCGTGGTATCTTCGGTGATCGGCATGTTTCTGATAAATTTTGTTTTTACATATCCGTATTTTGAATTGAATTTTATAAAACCCGGAAATCTGATTTCGGCGGTAATAATGCTGGCGGTGGCCGTAATAACGGGAGTGCTGGTGACAAAGATAAAGCGGCATGAAGCCATAAAAGCCGAAAATGAAAGGGAGCGTATGAGGGCAAATCTTTTGCGGGCCGTTTCCCACGATCTGCGAACTCCCTTGACAACCATATACAGCGCAAGTACTATGTTGAAGGAAAATAAGGAAGCGCTGACAGGAAAACAGTGGGATCAGATGCTCGGAAGCATTCAGGAAGAAGCTCAATGGCTCGTGCGAATGGTTGAAAATCTTTTGTTCGTCACAAGGATAGACAACAGCACCATAAAGATCAACAAAACGCCGATCATCCTTGACGAGCTGATCGATTCCGTTGTTGCTAAATTTTCGGCGCAGCATCCATATCAGAAAATAGATCTCATGCTGCCGGATGAGATAGTCATTATTCCGATGGATTCTATACTTATCGAACAGGTGATTCGAAATCTTCTGGAAAATGCGGTCTTTCATGCAAAAGGCATGACAAGTCTTTCACTTAAAGTATACACGGAAGGCGATAAGGCTGTTTTCGAAGTGGCGGATAACGGCATCGGAATCGAAGAAGGAAAGCTGAAAAATATCTTTGAGGGAACATTCGGTAATAAAAAAGATACCGGCCGCAGGGAGAAACGCTTTGCAGGCATCGGGCTTTCGGTATGCGCGACAATAATCAAGGCGCATGGCGGAACTATAACGGCGCAGAATCGTGAAACGGGAGGAGCGTTGTTTAGATTCACCCTGGAGAAGGAGAACAATTCTGATGGTGAATAATAAATATAAAATATTGATCATAGAAGATGACAAAAATATACGCAGTATAATTGTATCTCTGCTTGAAGCATCGGGGTATCAGGTGATATGCGCCGACAGCTGCGGCGCGGGAAAGACCTTTTATCAGTCGCATCATCCCGATGTTGTAATACTGGATCTCGGCCTTCCCGATACGGACGGAATGAATTTTCTGAATTTTGTGAGGGAAGATTCACTTACGCCCATAATCGTGCTGTCAGCGAGAACGGATGACATGGACAAGGTCAACGCGCTTGATGCAGGCGCCAATGATTATGTCACAAAACCCTTCAGTTCCGCCGAACTGCTGGCACGCATACGTACTGCGCTGCGCAACTACAGACACAGCAGCGACAGCGGAAAATTCCCCGGCGGAGTGTTCAGGCTGCAGGATCTGACAATAGCCTATGACGCGAGACAGGTGTTCATATCAGATAAAGAGATCAAGCTTTCGCAGACAGAATACAACATACTTGCGCTGCTATCGGAGAACTGCGGAAAGATGATGACTTACGCAGCAATAATAAAAGGCATCTGGGGATACTCGGATGAAGGAAGCATAAAAAAGCTTCAGGTAAATATGGCCAATATCCGAAAGAAATTTGGAGTAAGACCGGGAGAAAGATGGTTTATTTCAAATGAATTGGGAGTAGGATACAGAATGAATGGAGTGAATGAATAATGAAAGGATTTTTGCTTAGACAGCCGCCGGCAAGAATTATAGCCCTCGGCTTTGCTTTTGTCATACTGCTGGGATCTGTACTGCTGATCCTGCCGTGCAGCGTCAGGGAGGGAGTAGACCTTCAGTATATAGACTCGCTTTACACATCCACCAGTGCGGTATGTGTAACGGGACTTATCGCCGTAGACGCCGGAAATACGTTTACGCCTCTCGGACAGTTCTTTTTGGGAATGCTGATCCAGGTGGGAGGCTTAGGAGTCACATCGGTCGGAGCGGCAATCATACTGTCGATGGGAAAACGTGTAAATTTAAAAGGGCGTACTCTTATCCGTGAAGGATCGAATCTTGATTCGGGAAAGGGAGTCGTGCGTTTTGTAAAGAGCGTTTTGCTGACAACGCTTGTTTTTGAACTTGCGGGAGCAATACTTAGCTTTACGGTATTCGTTCAGGATTATCCGCCGGTAAAAGCAATGGGAATAAGTATTTTCCACTCGGTGGCGGCCTTTAACAACTCGGGATTCGATATACTGGGAAATCTTCAAAATATGATACCGTACCGCGACAATGTCGCTCTAAATCTGATCACCTGCGGACTGATCTTTTTCGGAGGTATAGGTTTCCTCGTTATTCAGGAGATAAAGAAGTACAAATTCAACTGGAAAAAATATTCGATGCACGCCAAAGTTGTATTATCGGTCAGCGCAATTCTTATAGTAGGCGGAACAGTTTTGCTGAAACTGACAGAGGATGTCACATGGCTGGGAGCGCTGTTCCACAGCGTATCGGCAAGAACAGCCGGTTTCTCGAGCTATCCTCTCGGAAACTTCTCAAATCCGGGACTTTTGGTGCTGATCGTGCTTATGTTTATCGGAGCGTCGCCGGGATCTACAGGAGGCGGTATCAAGACAAGTACATTCTTTGTAATGATCCAGGGCATTAAATCGGCTGCGACAAATAAGTCGGAGAAGGCGTTCCATTATTCTGTACCGTCGGATGCGTTTAAGAAAGCCTCTGTCATAACTTTGCTGGCGGCGACAGTGGTTATAGTCGGAACGTGGTTTCTTATGGTATTTGAACCGGATATCAGGATGATCGACGCATTGTTTGAGATCACAAGCGCCTTCGGTACGGTAGGTCTTTCAACAGGAATAACTACCGGACTGTGCGTGGCGAGCAAGATCGTTTCGATCCTGATAATGTATATAGGCAGACTCGGACCTCTGACTATCGCTTCACTCTGGTATTTCAGCCGCGGTGAACGTGTCAGATTCCCTGAAGGAAATATAGCAATTGGTTAAATAAGGAGCATAATTATGTTTGGAAAACAGCAGGAAAAGAAAATATCATATGGCATCGTAGGAGTCGGACGTTTCGGACGCGCATTAGTAGAGGAGCTTGCAGTGACAACTTCCGAGATACTTGTAATGGATCGCGATGAGGATAAGATCCGTGAGATGCGCGACCTCACTGAAAATGCTTACGTTGTAAAAACTCTCGACAAGAAATCGCTTCAGGAGACAGGTATTCAGAACTGTGATGTTGCCGTTGTCTGCATAAGCAACCAGATGGATACATCCATCCTTACAACATTAAACCTTGTTTCTCTGGGCATTCCGAAAGTAATTTCAAAGGCAAACAGCCTTGAACACGGAATTATCCTTGAAAAACTCGGAGCCGAGGTGGTTTATCCGGAGCGGGATATGGCAATACGTCTTGCAAGCCGTCTTGAGACAGCGCGCGAGCTTGATATCATTCAGCTCAGTGAGAAACTCAATATCTCAAGAATGCAGGTTCCTACGCAGCTGATCGGAAAAACGGTAAGAGAGGCAAACCTTCGTTCGGAGTTTAATCTCAATATCATCTCCATCGAAAACAACGGAGATGATCTGGAAACAGTTCAGCCTGATTATGTTTTCAGAAAAGACGATTTCCTGATCCTTTCAGGAAGCAAAGACAGCCTGCTCAAGATAAATCAGTGGGCTGCAGCGGATTAAAGATAATATCACTCTATAATACCCCCATTTCTATGATTGATATATACCCTCTTTGCGGAAACCCGTAAGGAGGGTATATATCGTTTCGGGAATGAGGTACTCATCTTATTGTATATTATTTGATTGTGTGATAGAATACTGTCGGAGCATTAGCATGGCTTTAATTTTATAAAGAAATGCCGCTGCTATCTTTAAGTTAATATTAAGAAAGAGGTAATTATTTTGGGCGAATCCATAGGGACGCTGCTGTTGGTTCAGATTGTTCTGATCGCGCTTAACGCGATCTTCGCAAGCGCCGAAATAGCAGTGTTGTCAATCAATGAAGCTAAAATAGAGCGTTTAGCGGAACAGGGAAATAAAAAAGGAAAGAGACTTTTTAAACTGACAAGAGAACCGGCCAAGTTCCTGTCTACTATTCAGATCGCGATCACATTGTCAGGCTTTTTGGGCAGTGCGTTTGCGGCGGAGGGATTTTCAGATCCGCTTGTGGAATGGCTGATTTCACTGGGGGTAACTATTCCGAGACATACACTTAACACTATAGCTGTTATCGTGATCACGATAATACTTTCTTATTTTACTCTTGTCTTCGGAGAACTGGTGCCGAAACGTATAGCCATGAAAAAATCCGAGTCGCTGGCTCTGGCAATTTCCGGACTTATCAGCGCGATCTCAGTTCTGTTTAAGCCTGTAGTATGGCTGCTGTCTGTTTCTACAAACGCAGTGCTGCGCCTTTTCGGCATCGATCCGAAAGAAGAAGACGTCAGCGTCAGTGAAGAAGAAATACGTATGATGGTTGAGACAGGCGGTGAAAAAGGTACTATCGATAAAGACGAACAGAATTTCATTGAAAATGTTTTCAAATTTGACGACCTTACGGCCGGAGAGATATTGACGCATCGTACCGACGTTGCAATTCTCTGGCTCGAAGATACTGATGAAACATGGGCAAATACAATACATGACAGCCGATTTACGAGATATCCGATCTGTGATGAATCTCCTGACAAAGTAGTCGGAGTTCTGAATGCAAAAGATTATTTCAGACTCAGAGACCGCAGCCGTCAGAATATCATGGATACGGCTGTGGAACAGCCTTATTTCGTACCTGAAACTATCAAAGCCGATCTGCTTTTCAGCAACATGAGAAAAACACATAATTCCATGGCGATAGTTCTGGATGAATACGGCGGAATGATGGGTATCGTGACACTCAGCGATCTGCTGGAAGAACTGGTAGGAGAGCTGGACGAGATCGATCAGAAGGATGAAAATCCTTATATAGAAAAAATCGATGAAAACACATGGCGTGTATTCGGAAACGCTGAGCTTTCAGATCTCGAAGAGACCCTTGAAACTGAGTTTAAAGCGGAAGACGTAAATACTTTTACCGGACTTGTGTTCGATCAGCTCAACGGCATTCCTGATGACGGAGATCACAATATCGAGCTGAAGATACAGGATCTGACGATTTATATCAAAAAAATACATGAGCATCAGATAGTTCTGGCTGATATTGTCCGCAATAAAACAGAAGAAGAGACTGAAGAGGCGCAGGAAAAGTAATTAAATTTAATAAGTCTTAAACAAGACATCAAAATAAAATAAATAAGTATTAAAATGCCGCGCAGAATGTGTTAAAATAAAAGAAAACAAAGGCTTTAACGAAAGGAGTATCATTATGAAGTTTTTTGTATGTGAAATTTGCGGCAATTTAGTCGGTGTTGTAAAAGAATCAGGCGTCCCATTGACATGCTGCGGACAGAATATGACTGAGCTTATTCCGGGAACTTCTGATGGAGCTGTTGAAAAACATGTTCCCGTTTTCAAAGTAGAAAATAAGAAAGTAACGGTAACTGTCGGATCTGTAGAGCATCCGATGGCAGAAGAGCACTTTATCGAATGGATCGCTCTTGAAACGGCAAAGGGAGCACAGAGAAAAGTTCTTCACCCGGGAGACAAACCATGCGCTGAGTTCGCACTTACAGACGACGATGAAGTTGTTGCTGTATATGCATACTGCAATCTTCACGGACTTTGGAAAGCAGAATAAAGGAACAGATAATTTTGGAACATAAATAATATATCCCCTCTTTAACGGATGTCCGCTAAAGAGGGGATATATTATTTATGTCAGTTTTTCGTCTGAAATATATCTTTTTGACATTTTTTGGAGTTTTGTGTAATTACATATTGTTACGGGGAGAACGTTGTGATAAAATGCATTTCGGCAAGATAGTGAAAAATTTATCAAAGTAATGGAGGACAGAGGGTATATGAGAGGAGTACACAGCGCAGTAGACAATATCAGGAGATCTGTATTTACGGAAGTGGCAAAACTTGCTTATGAGACGGAAGATTACAGAAAGGTAGATGAGATACCGTACAATATCATTCCGGGTGAAAAAGCATATCACAGAGCCGATGTATTTATTGAGAGGGCTATCATATCGGCAAGAACAAAACTTGCGCTCGGAATGGATATAGATCCGAGAAAACCGATCAGCAGCGCGATAGGCGAAGCGGCGACAGATCACAAGTATTTCAAAAATCCGCTTGTAAATGTAATTCCGTTCGCATGTAACGCATGTCCGCCAAAACAGATAAGGATCACGGACAGCTGCCAGGGATGTATTTCGCATCCGTGTATGAATATATGTCCGAAAGACGCCATTTACCTTGACAGCAATAAACATTGTCATATAGATCAGGAAAAATGCATAAAATGCGGCAAATGCTTCAGCCAGTGCCCGTATCATGCTATTTCAAAAATAGAACGTCCGTGTGCCGAGGCATGCGGAATGGACGCAATAGGATCAGACGAGCTCGGAAGAGCGAAGATAGATTACGATAAATGTGTTTCCTGCGGAATGTGTATAGTAAACTGTCCGTTCGGAGCGATTGCAGATAAAAGCCAGATATTTCAGGTTATCACGGCAATGAAGCGTCAGCATGAAGTCATCGCCTGCGTTGCGCCGGCATTTATCGGTCAGTTCGGAAAAGACGTTACACCTTCTAAGTTAAAAAGAGCCATGAAAAAAATAGGCTTTGCCGACGTCGTTGAAGTAGCCGTAGGAGCGGATCTTTGTACCGTGGCTGAAGCTCATGACTTTTTGGACAACGTACCCGAAAAGATCCCGTTTATGGCAACGTCATGCTGCCCGGCGTGGAGCATGATGGCAAAGAAGATGTTCCCAGAATTCAAAGAATGTATATCAATGGCGCTGACGCCTATGGTATTGACGGCGCGAATGGTCAAAAAAGACAATCCCGACGCGATGATCTGTTTCGTAGGACCGTGCTCAGCGAAAAAGCTTGAGGCAAATCGCAGAAGCGTTCGATCAGACGTGGATTTTGTTCTCACATTTGAAGAAGTGCAGGGAATGTTTGACGCCAAGAACATAGATTTTAGCAATATAAAAGAAGATGAATCGCTTGAAATGAAGGAGGGAACCGCCATGGGACGCGGCTTTGCAGTCGGAAGCGGAGTGGCGGCCGCAGTAGTAGAGGCCATTAAACATATAGATCCCGATCGCGAAGTCCTTACAGAGTACGGAGACGGACTTATGGAGTGCAGAAAGATCCTCTACAAAGCGAAGACCGGAAAATACAACGGTTACCTTATAGAAGGAATGGGATGCCCGGGAGGCTGCATCGCCGGAGCCGGAACAATAACTCCTGTAAAGGAAAGCCAGATAAATGTTTCGCGTTACGTAAAAGAAGCGGATTTAAAGAGCAGCACCCAGAGCGGCTATATCGACAGACTTGAAGAAGTCGAAGAAAAACCGGATGAGACGCTGGATGTGCAGTGAGACAAAACATAAGTTGACATTTGTGGAGACATTGATTTATACTGTGATATGATTTTGCCAGAAAAATAAGAGGTATTATTTTGTCTACATATATTCAGAATTTTAAAAAATTCAGGCCGCTTTTAATTGAGCTGGTTTCCAGAGATATTAAAAATAAATACAGACGTTCGGTATTAGGTGTGTTGTGGACGCTTCTGAACCCTCTGCTTATGATGATCGTGCTTTCGATAGTTTTCTCGAATCTTTTTAAGTTTGACATAGAAAACTATCCTGTATATATCTTAAGCGGACAGGTTATTTATAATTTCTTTTCGGAAGCTACACAGTCGGCGATGTCTGCTATAATCAATAACGAATCACTGCTTAAAAAAGTATATATTCCGAAATACATGTTTGTATTTTCACTTGTACTTTCAAGTATAATCAACGTGCTTGCGTCACACTGCGCGATGCTTATAGTTATGATTGCGACGGGAGTGGAGCTGAGTTGGACGATGATACTGTTTTTTGTACCGATAATCTTTTTGGCTCTTTTCAGCCTTGGCGTAGGACTGATACTTTCAGCTGCCGTAGTGAAATTCCGTGATATCATGCATCTGTATTCTGTATTTGTTACGGCTCTTATGTACATGACTCCGGTAATCTATGCAATGAGCCTTCTTCCGGACTGGCTTTACAATATAGTAAGATGGAATCCGATAACAAACTATCTTATGATGTACAGAGATGTTATGCTGAACGGTACATTATTTGATCCTGTTTCGCTTATTGTAGGAATAGTGGAAGGCATAGGTATGGTTGCAATCGGTCTGTATTATTTCTATAAAAAGCAGGATACATTCATATTGGATATATGATCAGACACAGGGGTGCTTATGGAAAACGATTTAATGGTAAAAGTGGAAAATGTTTCCATGCGTTTTAATCTTGCGTCGGAAAAGGTTAACAGTTTAAAGGAATATTTTATAAAGACTATAAAAAGACAGATATCTTATAATGATTTCTGGGCTCTTGATGATGTGAGCTTTGAAGTGAAAAAAGGCGAAGCAGTAGGCCTTATAGGACTTAACGGAAGCGGGAAAAGCACAATGCTTAAGGTTATAGCCGGTGTGCTTAAACCTACAAAGGGATCCGCAAAGGTTTACGGAGAAATGGCGCCGTTGATAGAACTTGGCGCAGGATTTGATTTTGATCTGACGGCAAGAGAAAATGTCTTCTTAAACGGAGCAATTTTAGGTCATTCCCGTAAATATATGGAAGAAAATTATGACGATATAGTGGAGTTTTCTGAATTGGGAGCATTTATGGATACTCCCGTTAAGAACTTTTCATCCGGTATGATATCAAGACTCGCATTTGGAATCGCGACGATTGGTAAACCGGATCTGTTGATAGTTGATGAGGTGCTTTCGGTAGGTGATTTCAGGTTCCAGGAAAAATGCGAAGCGCGTATCAAAGCAATGCTTGACGGAGGAACAACGCTTCTGTTTGTTTCTCATAGCATCAGTCAGGTAAAAGAACTTTGCAGCAAAGTAGTATGGCTTGAACATGGAAAGATGCGGGCTTTCGGTCCGTCCGAATTGTATTGCGATGAATATGCTGAAGCTTACTAAGAGGAGAAAAGATGAAGAAAAAAATTCCGATTATCATAGCGCTTATCGCGATAATTGCGTTTTCGGTATGGTATGGATTTACGGAAAAACCGCATAAGATATATGATAATAATGTTAATACTGCGACATATGCTGAAATAGGTGTTCTTGAAGATGGAAAAATGTTGCTTCAGACGCTTACGTGTGAAGAAGACACTATAGATGCATTATCTATAAAGTGCAGTCCTGTGGGAAACAGCGCTCAGGCGGTTGTCAATATTTCTGTTTACGACACTGAAACAGGTGAGCTTATCTCAAAAGGAACAGATACGGGAGCAAATGTCAAGCCAAGAAAAATGCATCGTTTTGCTATAGAACCCATTTCTGGTGTTAAAGGAAAGCAGATAACAGTTGAGATTACTGAAACAAACAATTCAGTCGGCAACGGCGTTTCGTTCTACTACCAGCCGCAAGATGACGGAAAAGGAATTTATCTTGAAAACGGCGAGTTAAGATACGGAGTTTTAGTTATTACTACACTTACTGAAAGATTTGACATTGAAACCAGCGTTGTAATGTTCGCTTCGATAATGTTTATCTGGATTTTCATGTGGTTTTTGTATAGATTGTTTAAGTAAAGTGATAAGGCTTTATACCATGTCATGCGGCGAATTTTCGTCAAGGCTTAAGGTATAAAGCTTTTTTTATGATTTTTTTATGAATATACAGTATAGCATTGACATGATACAAGTTACATATACAATAGAGTATATGTAATGCAATAAATGAGGCAAATAAAATTAATTGCGCTTAACGGCAGAAAGAGGAAAAGCATGAAAAAGACAACGACAGGCATTATAAATGTGCTTTTAATTTGTTCGATGAGCAGCACTGTATATGCTGAAACAGAGCGAGTGGGGGGGGGAATAATACTCCTAAGGTTGAAGTAGAAAGTGAAAGACAGATTCCGGAAAGCACAGAAGATGAAGGTGGGATTTCAGCAACAGAAGATACGTACAGCAAAGAACAAAATATAGAAAATGATTATGTAGAGAATCTCGAAGATGACACTGACACAAATGATGCAAAAAATCCTGAAGATGATACTGACACGGATGACATAGAAAATTTTGAAGATGAGACTAACACGGACGATGTAGAGAACATCGAACAAAATACAGAGACAGACACTACCGAAAATGAAGAAGAGATCACAGATTCGGAAGACGTAGACGATAAAGAACAAGATATTGAAACGGATGTAACAGACAATAGTGAACAGGATAAAGTTACAGACGATTCAACAATATCAGAATCAGATGAAGATAAAACTGATCAGGAAGAATCAAATGGATTATCTGATGAAATCAAATACGAGATCGTTATAATTGACGGCAGAAAATATCTTCAGAATACAGAAGACGGAACATTTTACTCAGGTGTTTATACTGATGAAGAAACAGGTGAA
>CASDUB010000224.1 GCA_949283905.1 uncultured Lachnospiraceae bacterium
AAAACAGGAGAACGTCTTATCGGCGAGCCTGCAAAACGTCAGGCAGTAACAAACGCTGAAAGAACTATTTCTTCAATCAAGAGAGAAATGGGTACAGATTACAAAGTAACTATTGATGATAAAAAATATACTCCGCAGGAAATCTCGGCTATGATTCTTCAGAAACTTAAAAGCGATGCTGAGAATTACCTTGGAGAAAAGGTTACAGAAGCGGTTATCACAGTTCCTGCATATTTCAACGATGCTCAGCGTCAGGCAACAAAAGATGCAGGAAAGATCGCAGGTCTTGATGTAAAACGTATTATCAACGAGCCTACAGCTGCGGCTCTTGCATACGGCCTTGACAATGAGAACGAGCAGAAGATCATGGTTTACGACCTTGGCGGCGGTACATTCGATGTATCTATCATTGAGATCGGCGACGGCGTTATCGAAGTTCTTGCTACAGCAGGAGATAACAGACTCGGCGGCGATGACTTCGATCAGAAGATCGTTGATTATATGGTTTCAGAGTTCAAGAAAACAGAAGGCGTTGACCTTTCAGGCGACAAGATGGCTATGCAGAGAATCAAAGAGGCTGCAGAGAAAGCTAAAAAAGAGCTTTCAAGCGCTACAACAACTAACATCAACCTTCCGTTCATCACAGCAACTTCTGAAGGGCCGAAACATTTTGATATGAACCTTACAAAAGCAAAATTTGATGAGCTTACTCATGACCTCGTAGAAAGAACAGTAGGCCCTGTTACTAAAGCTCTTTCAGACGCCGGACTTAATGCTTCAGAACTCAGCAAAGTTCTTCTTGTCGGAGGTTCAACACGTATTCCGGCAGTTCAGGATAAAGTTAAACAGCTTACAGGACATGAGCCAAGCAAGACTCTTAACCCTGATGAGTGCGTAGCTCTCGGAGCTTCTGTACAGGGCGGAAAACTTGCCGGTGACTCAGGTGCAGGAGATATCCTTCTTCTTGATGTAACTCCGCTTACACTTTCAATCGAGACAATGGGCGGCGTTGCTACACACCTTATTGAGAGAAATACTACTATTCCTACAAAGAAGAGCCAGATATTCTCTACAGCGGCAGATAACCAGACAGCTGTTGATATCAACGTTGTTCAGGGTGAGCGTCAGTTCGCTAAAGATAACAAATCACTCGGACAGTTCCGTCTCGACGGTATCGCTCCTGCAAGACGTGGCGTTCCTCAGATCGAAGTAACATTTGATATCGATGCAAACGGTATCGTTAATGTATCGGCTAAAGATCTTGGAACAGGCGCAGAGCAGCATATCACTATCACGGCAGGATCTAACATGTCTGATGAAGATATCGAGAAAGCCGTTAAGGAAGCTGCTGAGTTTGAAGCTCAGGATAAGAAGAAAAAAGAAGCAATCGACGCGAGAAACGACGCTGATTCAATGGTATTCCAGGTTGAGAAAGCTCTTGAAGAAGCTGGAGACAAGATCTCTGCCGATGAGAAATCAACAGTTGAAGCCGATCTCGCAGCTCTTAAGGCATCGCTTGAGAAAGCTCCGATCGACAGCATGACAGATGAACAGGTAGAAGAGATCAAAGCAGGAAAAGAGAAACTTCTTCAGAGTGCAAATACACTCTTCACTAAGATGTACGAGTCGGTTCAGCAGCAGGCAGGCGGACAGGCAGGTCCACAGGCAGGTCCTAATCCGGGTGCATCAAACGGCGGCGCAGATGACGATGTAGTTGATGCTGATTACAAAGAGCTTTAATGAATGCAGTTTAAGAAAGACTGAAATAAAGCATGAGGGACTGACGTTTTGCGCCAGTCCCTTAAGACGGTTTTAAATATTTGATTTTGGAAGGAAAAAAGCGATGGCAGAAGAAAAAAGAGACTATTATGAGGTGCTGGGAGTTGACAGAAGCGCTGATGATGCCACATTAAAAAAAGCTTATCGTAAATTAGCAAAGAAATATCATCCTGATACAAATCCGGGAGACAAAGAAGCCGAAGCAAAGTTTAAAGAGGCTTCAGAGGCATATGCGGTTCTCAGCGATCCGGAAAAAAGAAAAATGTATGATCAGTTCGGCCATGCTGCATTTCAGAACGGCGGAGGCGGCGGTGAAGGCGGCTTCGGCGGATTTGGCGGATTCGATTTCGGAAGTTTTGATTTCGGAGATATATTCGGTGACCTTTTCGGAAGGGGAACACGTTCAAGAGGACGTGCTTCAAACGCTCCTTCAAAAGGCGCTAATCTTCGTGCACGCGTCCATATCTCATTTGATGACGCCGTAAACGGAACAAAGAAAGAACTTGAACTCAATCTTAAAGATACGTGTCATACGTGTAACGGAAGCGGCGCTAAGCCGGGAACCTCGCCTGAAAAATGTCCGAAATGTAACGGTACAGGACAGGTTACGACTGTTCAGCAGTCTATCTTCGGCACAATGAGACAGGTTACAACATGTCCTCAGTGCGGAGGCACAGGCAAGTATGTCAAAGACAAATGTACCGACTGTCAGGGAACAGGATATGTTTCCAAGAGAACAAAGATTCAGGTTGATATTCCTGCAGGAATCGATAACGGCCAGAGCATACGTGTAAGCGGAAAAGGCGAGCCGGGAATCAACGGCGGACCGCGCGGCGATCTTCTTGTTGAAGTTATGGTTGAACCGAGTTCGCTCTTTGAAAGAGACGGAATGGATCTTTACAGTTTAAAGAAGATCTCCTTTGCAGACGCGGCTTTAGGCGGCGATGTCGAGATCCCTACTCCTTACGGAAACGTTCTTTATACGGTAAAGCCGGGCACTCAGACAAATACAAAGATAAGACTCAGAGGCAAAGGTATGCCTTCAGTAAGATATGCAAACAGCAAAGGCGACCTTTATGTAACGCTTATCGTGGATGTGCCGACAAAACTTTCGAACGAAGCAAAAGAAGCGCTTAAAGAATTTGATGACATCATGAAGGGAAAAGCTCCGAAGGAACATAAAGAAACAAAAAAGAAAAAAGGTTTTTTTAACAAAGACTGATAAGGAGCCTGATAATGAAGTGGAATAAATATACCTTAAAGACAACGGCAGATGCGGAGGATATCATTGTCGCAACGCTGGCCGAGATAGGAATACAGGGCGTTGAGATAGAAGATAAAAGACCTTTGACAGAGGATGAAATGAGTCAGATGTTTGTTGATATAGCGCCGAAATTCGGCGAAGATGACAATATCGCGTATCTTCATTTTTATCTCGAGCCTGAAGAAGATAATGAAGCTATTATTGCGGCGGCAAAAGCAGAGCTTGAAGAACTGAGACAGTTTATGGATATCGGAGAGTGCAACATTACGAAATCTCAGACGGAAGACAAAGACTGGATCAATAACTGGAAAGAGTACTTTCATCATTTTTATGTTGATGATATCCTTATTGTTCCTTCATGGGAAGAAGTGCCAGCAGGCGATGAAGATAAACTGATACTTCATATCGACCCCGGAACAGCATTCGGAACAGGAATGCACGAGACAACGCAGCTTTGTATAAGACAGCTGAAAAAACATGTTTTTGACGGATGCAGTATTCTTGACGTAGGAACCGGAAGCGGAATACTAAGTATTGTCGGTATCAAGCTCGGAGCCGGAAGCGCTCTCGGTACCGATCTTGATCCGTGCTGTATCAACGCCGTAAAAGAAAATAAAGAAGTAAACGATGTTCCCGAAGATTCTTTTAAGCTGATACTCGGAAACATAATTGATGATAAAGATGTACAGGATAAAGCCGGATATGATAAATACGATATAGTGACGGCAAATATCTTAGCCGATGTACTCGTTCCGCTGGCGCCTCAGATAATAAAACATTTAAAGAAAGGCGGAATAATAATTACATCAGGCATACTCGATGTAAAAGAACAGGAAGTGACGGATGCGCTTAAAAACGCCGGTTTTACGATAGAAGAAGTGACCCGTCAGGGAGAATGGGTTTCGGTTACAGCCCGTAAATAAACAGGAGACAGATAATGTACAGGTTCTTTGTAGATAAATCTCAGATAAAAGACGGCGCCGCGATCATCACAGGACAGGATGCCCATCATCTGAAAAATGTGCTTCGCATAAAAAAAGGTGAAGAGGTTTATTTAAGCTGCGGCGATGAATGGGAGTATACGTGTACTGTTGACGGTTTCTCTGACAACGGAGTAAAGCTCATAATTACTGATATTCAAAAGCCCGGTCAGGAACTTCCGTGCAGGATTACGCTTTTCCAGTGCCTGCCTAAAAAAGAAAAAATGGAGCTGATTATTCAAAAATCGGTTGAACTTGGAGTTTTCGAAATAGTGCCGGTTGAATCATCAAGGTGCATTGTTAAGATGAATGACGCGAAAAAAGCCGCTTCTAAAGTAGCAAGATGGAATTCCATATCTCAAGCCGCGGCAAAGCAGTCAAAAAGACTGATTGAGCCAAAGGTGCATGAACCTGTGAGCTTTAAAGAGGCTGTCAATATGGCTGCGGCAAAGGATATATGTTTTATTCCCTATGAACGGGCCGAGGGAATGAGAAAAACAAGAGAACTCTTTGAAAGCATCAAACCGGGACAGTCAATAGGGATTATCATCGGACCTGAAGGCGGTTTCGAGGAAAAGGAAGTTGATTTTGCGCTTGAAAACGGAATCGCGCCTATAACTCTCGGAAAACGTATTTTAAGAACCGAAACAGCAGGCCCGGCGGTACTTTCGATGCTGATGTATCTTCTTGAACAGGATGGATAATAATATGGAAATATATCTCGATCATGCCGCTACGACATGGGTTTATCCCGAGGTCGCGGAAACTGTAAAAAATATAATGTGTACTGATTTCGGCAACCCGTCGTCCATGCATCAAAAGGGAGTAGAGGCTGAAAGATTATTAAAAGAAAGCACAAAAAAAATCGCCGGAATATTGAAATGTCAGGAAAAAGAAATCTTTTTTACATCGGGAGGAACCGAATCTAACAACTGGGCTCTTATAGGAGCGGCACAGGCGGCTAAAAGAAGAGGAAACAGGATAATCACCTCAAAAATAGAGCATGCGTCAGTTTCGGCTCCCCTTGAATTTTTGAAAAATGAAGGTTTCGAGATAATTAAAATAGGCGTCGATAAAAACGGCTTATTAAATCTTGAAGAATTAAAGGAAGCGGTTAACGAAGATACAATTCTTGTTTCAGTCATGATGGTAAATAACGAGATAGGATCTGTTCAGAATATAAAAGAGATCAGCAGTATCATAAAACAAATCAATCCCGAAGTCATATTTCACGTTGACGCCATACAGGGATTCGGCAAATATAAGATCAATCCTAAACAAATGGGAATAGATCTGATGTCGGTATCGGGTCACAAAATACATGCCCCGAAAGGCACGGGATTTTTGTATATATCCGGTAAAGTAAGGATTCTTCCATATATATATGGCGGAGGACAGCAGAACGGCATGCGTTCGGGAACTGACAATGTGCCGGGAATAGTTGCACTTGCGCAGGCGGCGGAAATAATGTATGATAATCTTTCCGAGAATGTCAGCCATATGAGAAATCTGAAAGAAAGACTTATAAAAGGACTTGACTCGATTGACGGCGTTGTTATAAACGGTGCGTCAGACGGATCCGGAGCGCCCCATATAGTAAATGCATCTTTTACCGGCATCAGAAGCGAAGTGATGCTTCATACCCTTGAAGACAAAAAGATATATGTTTCGGCCGGCAGCGCATGTTCAAGCCATAAAAGAGCGGCAAGCCCTACTCTTACGGCGATAGGGTGCGACAAAGGCATGACGGAATCGGCGATCAGATTCAGCTTTTGTGAAAAAACAACAGAAGATGAGATCGACAGGACAATAGAAGTTCTTAAAGAAGTTGTTCCTGTACTTAGAAGATATACAAGACATTAATACAAAGGCGGTTAATTATGTTTCATGCTTTTTTGATCAAATATGCCGAAATAGGCATTAAAGGAAAAAACAGATATCTTTTTGAAGATGCCCTTGTACGAGAGATCGAACGCGCGCTGAAAAAAGTAGACGGAAATTTTAAAGTAACAAAAGAAATGGGACGTATCTACGTTAATGTTGAGGGCGAATACGATTATGACGATACAATAGAGGCTCTTCAGCGTGTATTCGGAATTTCGGGAATATGTCCTGTTGTGATCGTTCAGGATACGGGATTCGAGGATCTGAAAAAAGAAGTTGTAGATTATGTCGGAAAGGTTTACCCGGGATCGACACAGACTTTTAAAATGTGTTCGAGAAGAGCGAGAAAGAATTATCCGCTCGATTCAATGGAATTAAATGCCGAACTCGGCGCCGCTATTTTGGAGACTTATCCCGAAATGTCGGTAGACGTGCATGATCCGGAAATTTCGATCACGGTAGAAGTAAGACAAAGAATATATATCTATTCAAAGATTATTCCGGGCCCCGGCGGAATGCCTGTCGGTACATCAGGAAAAGCAATGCTTTTGCTGTCAGGAGGAATTGATTCTCCTGTAGCTGGTTACATGATATCAAAACGAGGCGTTGTTATCGAAGCGGTATATTTCCACGCTCCTCCTTACACATCAGAAAGAGCAAAGGACAAAGTTGTAGATCTTGCAAAAAAAGTTGCAAGATACAGCGGACCTATAAGACTCAGGATCGTTAACTTTACCGAGATACAGCTTGCGATTTACGATAATTGTCCTCATGATGAGCTTACTATTATCATGCGCAGATATATGATGAAGATCGCGGAAAGATTTGCGGAAGAATCAGGATGCCACGGTCTTATTACCGGCGAGAGCATCGGTCAGGTTGCAAGTCAGACAATGCAGTCCCTTGCCTGCACAAACGAAGTATGCAGTCTTCCTGTTTTCAGACCGCTGATCGCGTTTGACAAACAGGACATTATAGATATTGCTAATAAGATAGACACATATGAGACATCGGTGCTTCCGTATGAGGACTGCTGCACTATTTTTGTGGCAAAACATCCTGTTACAAAGCCGAGTCTTAAGAAAATCAAAAATTCTGAGAAGAGACTTACGGGAATAATAGAAGAGATGCTCGACAGAGCAGTAGAAACCGCGGAAATTATCGAAGTTGATGAATAAAACAAGGCGGGTTATAGCCCCGCCTTAAATTTTTATGATTTAATCATTACTCCTCAATATACGGAGTGAGAACTTTGCAAATCATATCAAGATCTTTTCCGTCTGCATGGATATTAAGATCGATCGGATTTGAAAGATCAAGACTGAAAATACCCATGATGGATTTTGCATCGATAACGTATCTTCCTGATACTAAATCAAAATCACAATCAAATTTGGTAATCATATTTACGAAAGATTTAACTTTATCGATAGAATTCAGACGGATCTTAAGTGTTTTCATAATTGTTGCCTCCTTTTGTGTTATTATTTAAATTTAACACTATATATAATATTACCTAAAAAAGCGCGAAAGTCAAGGGAAAGATGGTAAAAATGACTAATAAAAAAGCTGCATTGCATAATTTAGGCTGTAAAGTAAATTCATATGAAATAGAAGCAGCCGCACAGCTGTTAAAATCCAGAGGATATGAGCTTGTTCCGTTTGAACCGGGAGCTGATATATACATTATAAATACCTGTTCTGTGACTAATATTGCAGACAGAAAATCGAGACAGATGCTCCACAAGGCAAAAGCGATGAATCCGGATT
This sequence comes from uncultured Lachnospiraceae bacterium, assembly GCA_949283905.1. Classification (GTDB taxonomy): domain Bacteria; phylum Bacillota; class Clostridia; order Lachnospirales; family Lachnospiraceae; genus Alectryocaccobium. The sequence goes on from CASDUB010000224.1 coordinate 7,678, forward strand.
CGCTTGTGATCGCGATGGGATGCTACGCTCAGGTATCCGGTGATGATCTTGAAAAAGATGACGCTGTTGATATCATAATCGGAAATAACAGAAAAAAAGAGCTTGTTGAGATCATAGATGAATATGAGAGTAAAAAACTCAAGCGCAAATACATTGACGATCTTACCCATGAGAGCGATTATGAATACCTGTCTATTTCAGAGCCGGGCGAACATATCAGAGGATTTATGAAGGTTCAGGACGGATGCAATCAGTTTTGTTCTTACTGTATAATACCCTATGCGAGAGGAAGGATAAGAAGCAGAAGCATTGAAGAATCCGTAAATGAAGCAAAAAGACTTGCATCTTCAGGCTGCTCGGAGGTCGTACTCAGCGGAATACATTTAAGCTCTTACGGAAAAGATCTGGATGAAGATATAACGCTTCTTGATCTTATCAAAAAGATCCATGATATAGATGAAATCAGGAGGATAAGACTCGGATCTCTTGAACCGGGCATCATAACAAGAGAATTTGCCGCTTCAGTCAGCAAGCTTCCGAAAGTCTGTCCGCATTTTCATCTTTCTCTTCAGAGCGGATGCGACAAGACCCTTAAAGCGATGAACAGAAAGTATACGTCTGAAGAATATGGTGAAAAATGCGGCATTCTTCGCGAGTTTTATGACGATCCGTCGATAACTACGGATGTTATAACAGGATTTCCGGGTGAAACGGAAGAGGATTTTGAAAAATCTTATGAGTTTGTAAAATCAATCGATTTTTTTGAGACGCATATCTTTCCGTATTCTGTCCGCAAAGGAACAAAAGCTGCGTCTATGAAAGATCAGAATACTGAGGCTGTAAAGAAAAGACGTGCTTCAAGGCTTATCGAATTGAATAAAATAAGGCATCTTGAGCATTTGAATAAGCTGATCAAAAAAGAGGCGGAAGTACTTATTGAGGAACAGCAGGAAATTGAAGGAAAAATCTATTGGGTGGGTCATACGCCGAAATATGAAAAGATCGCCGTAGATGTTTCCGATAATTTAAAAAATAAATATATAACCGTTATTGCAGATAAAATCCTTACGGACAGCTGCATTTTAGGACATATTAAGCAATAAGGTGACGCTTGCAATATATATTTATTTATATTAAAATAAATTAGAATGTTTGTTTGATTTTGATGGATTTACATAAATTAGGAGGTAACGATGGCAGATATCAATAACACGCAATTTTTTAATTTCATAGCTGAGCCGGAGTTATCGGTAAAAACAGTTATAGAGACTGTTTACACAGCTATGGAAGAAAAAGGCTATAACCCTGTAAACCAGATAGTAGGATATATCATGTCGGGAGATCCCACATATATCACAAGCCATAAAAATGCGAGAAGCATGATAATGAAGGTTGAAAGAGACGAGCTTGTTGAAGAACTTCTGACAGAGTACATAAAAAATAAATCCTGGGAGGAAAAGCAGGATTGAAACGTATACTGGGATTGGACTACGGCAGCAAAACGGTAGGAGTTGCCGTCAGCGATCCGTTGGGATTAACAGCTCAGGCGCTGGAAATAATACGCCGCAAATCCGAAAATAAACTTCGTCAGACGCTGGCGAGGATAGAACAGCTGATCAAAGAATATGACATAGATACTATTGTTCTTGGGTTACCGTTGAACATGAACAGTGAACAGGGAGACCGGGCGCAGAAATCTTTAGAGTTTAAAGAACTTTTAGAGAAGCGTACCGGTCTTGATGTGGTTATGTGGGATGAAAGACTCACGACCGTAGAAGCTATTGAGATCATGAATGAAGCCGGCATCAAACCGAAGGACAGAAAGCTTTATGTTGACAAGATAGCGGCAGGGTTTATACTTCAGGATTATCTGAATTATCAGGAGTTGAAAAAACATGAATAACAGCATTATTTTTGAAACGGACAATGGTGAGAATATCACTTTTTATGTTGAAGAAGAAACAAGAGTAAACGGCATAAGCTATCTTTTGGTTACGGATTCACAGGATGACGACGCAAACGCGTATATATTAAAAGATATATCTTCCGATTCCGATGAAGAGGCGCAGTATGTTATGGTCGAAGATGATGTGGAATTTGACGCGATAGCCGGATTGTTCAACCAGATGATGGAAGATGTTGATTTACTCAGATGAATTTTTGAAAAATAACTAAGGAGGCGTTAATTGAAAAAAGAATATAAAGGGTCCTTAAAGATCATTCCGTTGGGTGGTCTTGAGGCGATCGGAATGAATATTACTGCCTTTGAATATGAAGACAGTATCATTGTTGTTGACTGCGGATTGTCATTTCCTGAAGACGATATGCTTGGAATAGACCTTGTAATACCGGACGTTACATATCTGAAGGAAAATGCCGACAAAGTAAAAGGATTTGTCATTACTCACGGTCACGAAGATCATATAGGCGCTATACCGTATGTATTTAAAGAGATAAACGCGCCTATATACGCAACAAAGCTTACTATCGGTCTTATCGAACATAAGCTTGAAGAAAACGGAATGCTCCAAAACGTAAAAAGAAAAACAGTTTCTTTCGGACAGATAATAAATCTCGGAGCATTCAGAATAGAATTTATCAAAACAAATCACAGTATCCAGGATGCGGCTGCTCTTGCCATTTATTCACCGGCGGGAACGGTTGTTCATACGGGCGACTTTAAGATCGACTATACGCCTGTATTCGGAGATATGATCGATCTTCAGAGGTTCGCTGAAATAGGTAAAAAAGGCGTTCTCGCTCTTCTTTGCGACAGTACAAACGCGGTACACAGCGGATATACGATGTCAGAAAAGACAGTGGGAATCACTTTTGATAAGATTTTCGCGGAACATACGAAATCAAGAATTATAGTTTCAACATTTGCGTCTAATGTCGACCGTGTTCAGCAGGTAATTAATTCTGCCTATAAATACGGCAGAAAAGTTAT
>CASDUB010000225.1 GCA_949283905.1 uncultured Lachnospiraceae bacterium
TTGCCCATTCCTGTTTCCTGTCCAAGGCTTGCCTGACGCAGGAATGTGATATTTACAAGCACCTCAGGAAGATGATTTCCCTTCATCGGAAGTCTTACTCCCATATGGTTTCCTATTGTCATAAGCACAGCATCGTATTCATTTAAAAGTTCAACAGGCTTTTCCACTTTTACGCCTGTTTCCATTTTAACGCCCTGATCTTCGATAACTTTTACTTCATTTGCCACAACTTCTCTCGGAAGTCTGTATGAAGGGATTCCATACGACATCATTCCTCCCATAGCAGGAAGCGCTTCTTTTATGGTCACGTCGTGCCCCTGTTTTCTGAGATAATAAGCAGCCGTAAGTCCCGCGGGGCCTCCTCCTACTACGCATACTTTTTTGCCTGTATCAGGAAGCTGTTTGCCTTTGCCCTTCCAGTATTTTCCCGTGTCGTGCTCAGCAGCGTAGCGTTTGATCTCGCGTATAGACATTCCTTCGCTGACTTCAGTCCTCTTGCATTTAGTTCTGCATGCCTGAGTACATATAAGTCCGAGAGTGTGAGGGAACGGAACTTTTTCACGCACTACAGCAGCTGCCGCGTCGCAGTCGCCCTCTTTTACAAATCTGATATAACGCGGAATATCCGTATGTGCCGGACATTCTGTGCGGCATGGAACAAGCAGTTCTTCCTTTGTATACTCAGAGTTCATTGCCTGAAGTTTATCTCTGATAGTTCCTGTAGGACATACTTCAGCGCACGCAGTACAGAAACGGCAGTTTACGTCTTTAAGCAGTTTATCGTGAAGAGTTCCGACATAAGTTTCCATGTCGTTCTGATTATACTGAAGAACTCCGACTTTTCTGAGATCGTTGCAGGCGCGTACGCAGCGGCCGCAAAGAACGCATCTGTTCATATCGTGGATAAGAAGCGGATTTTCCGTGTTTTCCTTAAATCCTTTTACACGCGAGTGAAGACGTCCTGTAGAAGCTCCAATATACTGTATGAGAGTCTGAAGCTCGCAGTCTCCGTATTTAGGACATGTGGAACAGTCCTCGGGGTGCGCCGCAAGCAGAAGTTCCATGGATAATTTTCTCAGTTTATTTATCCTGTCGCTTTTTGTAGTGATCACCATGCCGTCTTTTGCTCTTAATGTGCATGAAGTGGTAACACCCTCCTGTCCCTCAACTTCAACGATACACATGCGGCATGAGCCGTTTTCCGGAAGATCGGGATGATGGCACAAATGAGGAATATAAATTCCGTTTTCAAGAGCGCAGTCAAGCACATTTTTATTGTCGGGCACCTCAAGAGATATGCCGTCAATAATTATCTTTGCCATATATCTTTTCTCACTTTCTATAAATTTCTAACGTTTTTCCGTTACCTGCTCTTATACAAAAGTGGCTGCCGCATACACGGCAGCACACTTGATTTTCTTATTTTATTTGTGTTTGGCTTATTTGTCCTCACGCATTCTTCTTGCTTTCTGATAGTTGTCATATGCGATAGCCGCAACAAGAAGGATACCTTTTGCGATATACTGAGTGTATATAGAACCACCCATCATCTGGATACCATTTGAAAGAACTCCAAGGATGAGAACCGAAATGATAACGTTGAGGATGTTTCCGCCGCCGCCTGCGAATGAAATACCGCCGAGGATACAAGCTGTGAAGCATGAGAACATCGCATCAGATGCAATACCTGCACTTGCTGATCCTGTACGTGCCGTAAGAACGATTGCTGATACGCCTACGAAAAGACCTGCGATAAGGAAGATCATCATACGTACTTTTCTTGTATTAACACCTGCAAGACGTGTAGCTTCTTCGTTTCCGCCGAGTGAATATACGTAACGGCCGAAGTATGTTTTGTTAAGAAGGAACCATCCGATAAGAACTGCGATAACCATAAGGATTACACAGATAGGAATAGGTCCGAGTTTACCCTGTCCGATTGTTTTGAACGCATCAGGGAAATCGAAGTATGTCTCTGAGTTAGAGCTTACGAACGCAATACCCTGATAGATAGTCATGGTAGCCATTGTAGCAACCATCGGGTGAACTTTAAGTTTGATAGCACAGACACCGTTTACAGATCCTAAAAGAGCTCCAACCGCAAGAGCGATTATAAGTGAAGGAACAATACCAACGCCTGCTTTTGTCATAAGTTTACCAAGTACAACCGATACGATACCGATCTGATACGATACCGAAAGGTCGGCACCCGAACTGATCATGATCATCGCGATACCGATAGTAGCAATGATAAGATATGAGTTCTGAATCAGAATGTTTGTAAGGTTAAGCCATGTAAAAAAGTTTGGTGCGGCAATTGCGAAGAAAATTATCGCCGCTATTAAGATAAGAAATATATATAATTTTTCTATAATTCTCGCTGCTTTTTTCATAAGAATTAATCTCCCTCCTATTTAGTGTCAGACATCATTGTAAGAATTCTTTCCTGAGTGAACTCTTCTCTCTGAAGTTCACCGGTCAGACGACCTTCGGCAAGGATGTACATGCGGTCTGACATTCCGATAAGTTCTTCCATATCCGAACTGATCATCATGATAGCCTTGCCTTCTTTTGCAAGCTCATCTATAAGTTTGTATATCTCGGCTCTGGCGCCTACGTCGATACCTCTTGTAGGCTCATCGAAAATGATAAGCTTTGAATCGTTTACCAGAGTTCTTGCAAGAACAACCTTCTGCTGATTACCGCCTGAAAGATTGTTTACCTTCTGATTTCTTGAAGGAGTTTTAATCCTAAGTTTTTCAATAAACTCTTCTGCCTGTTTCGCTTCAGTTTTTGTGTTTACAACAGTTGCTTTTGAAATTCCCGGAAGATGAGTAAGTGAAATATTCCAGTCAATACCGAATCCGAGAAGCACACCCTGATGCTTTCTGTCTTCAGGAATAAGTCCTATACCGAGTTTAATTGCAGTACCAGGATCATGAACTTTTACAACTTCTCCGTCGAGTTTTACTGTTCCCGCATCCATCTTGTCAGCTCCGAAAATCATACGGGCAAGTTCAGTACGTCCGGCGCCTACAAGTCCTGCAATACCTACGATCTCGCCTTTATTGATATGCATTGAAATATTTTCATCTCCGAGTCCGCATACGCCTTCGATCTCAAGCATCGGCTCCGTATTAACGGCTCCTCGTTTCGGATAAATATCTTTCAGCTCACGGCCTACCATGTATTTGATAAGCTCGTTTCTGTTTGTTTCTGCCGTATTAAGCGTCGTGATATATTTTCCGTCTCGCATTATCGTAACTCTGTCTGTGATCTGGAATATCTCGTCGAGACGGTGCGATATATAAATGATCGCTACGCCGTGAGATTTTAATGTTCTGATGATCTCAAACAACAGTGTAACTTCTTCCTCTGTAAGCGGAGCCGTCGGCTCGTCAAGAACGAGGATCTTAACATCCTTTGAAACTGATTTTGATATCTCAACAAGCTGCATCTGCGCTGTCGAAAGCTCAAGAACAAGTTTCTTAGGATCGATCTTTACGTTAAGTTTGTCGAATACTTCCTGTGTCTTCTGATTTAAAATTTTGAAGTTAACAAATTTTCCGTATTTTGCTCCAAAACATACATTTTCCGCAACAGTAAGTCCTTCGATCAGGTTCAGTTCCTGATAAACAACTTCTATTCCATGTTCCCTGGAAAGCTTCGGAGTCATTTCCGTAAATGTTTCTCCTCCGATCTCAATCGTTCCACCGTCAGGTGTGATAGCTCCACACAGGCACTTGATCAAAGTGGATTTTCCTGCGCCGTTCTCACCGACAAGCGCATGAACTTCTCCTTCCCTGAGTTCAAGAGATACTTTGTCAAGCGCGAGAACGCCAGGATATTTCTTTGTCACTTCATTCAGACGTAATACTGTCTTATCTCCCATCCTGCATCTCCTTTTCATATAAATAGGTTTTATCCTACCAAACAGAGCATCCTTGATTTATTGTTTTTCGCAAGCATGCTCATTTATTATGATTACATTTTATAGTCAGACGGCTTTTTCATAAAGGTGATAAAATAAAGAAAAGGTGGTCAGTATTATAAAATTTTCATAGCCGCGTCATAACCCGCTCTTACGGCGTCGCCTATCTGACCCGGCTTGAAACAATCACCTATTACATAGCAGTCACAATCTTCACACGCTCCCGTCAGTTCTTCCGTATTATTCGGCGTCATTCCCATCGTATATACTATAGTATCCGCCTTTACGAAATGCTCCTGACCGTCTTTTTCATAGATCACTCCGTCTGCTCTGATTTCTTTAACCGGAGCGCTCGTAATTGTTTTTACATTTCTCTTTTCAAGTTCTCTTTTCAGCGCAAACCTATGCATACATATCGACTCTTTTGCAATGATATTTCTTCTGCCAACTACCGTCACGTTTTTGCCGCATGCGGCAAGGTGAAGTCCCACCTCGCATCCCGTAAGTCCTGCTCCTATGAGAACCACATTCTGACCGATTTTTTCAGGTTCGCTGTAGACTTTAAGCGCGTCTATGGCGTATTCAACACCCTTTACATCAGGAACAGAAGGATGTGCGCCCGCTGCGATAATGACCGCGTCGGGTTTGTATTCCTTTATAAACGCAGCGTCAGCTTTTGTATTGAGCATAACGCGAATATTCAGGTATTCAATTTCCTTTTTAAGAGTCGTTATAAAATTCCTTCTGTCGATCTTATCATTGTCTTTTTTTGTAAATAAAAGAATGCCTCCGAGTTCATCGTTCTTTTCACAAAGAAGAACATCATGGCCGCGTCTTTTAGCCGTAATGGCAGCCTGCATTCCGCCGACGCCTCCTCCGATAACAAGAACTTTTCTGCTTCCCTTCGGAGTCGGCAGTCTGTCTTCATAATATCCGAATCCCGAATTCGGATTTATCGAACACCTTCCCATGGCAGCAGGAGTAAATATTGCGCCTTTTTCTTCTTCCGGCATTGTCTGAACAGGATCGTCGTCGCATTCAAGTGACCCCGGATAACATTTAAAACAGCGGATACATCTGCGGATAAGCTCTTCCTTACCGTCACGCGCCTTATTAGCAAATTCAGGATCGGCGTACGCCTGCCGTCCGAGAACGACAAAATCAACTTTTCCTTCCGATATTATCTTTTCCGCAAACTCAGGACTGTTTATTCCTCCGATAACGGCTACTTTTGATATCTTTACCGCTTTTTTTATTTTTTCGGCGAAACGGACGTTATATCCGTGTTCGTCATAACTGTCTGTAAATGTATATGTTTCGTTTCCTTTCCATTTCAGGCCGTTCGAAACATGTATGATGTCGCATTTTCCGTCTATCAGACGGCAGAACTTGGTACAGTCATCTATGGTCATTCCTCCCGGGACGCCGTCTTCTGCCGACATTCTTACTTCTATTATAAAGTCTTCTCCTACCGCTTTTCTAACCGCATCGAGCACCATGATCGGAAACTTTGCTCTGTTTTCAATGGAACCGCCGAACTCATCTGTTCTGTGATTTGTCAATGGCGATATCCACTGCTGAAATAAAAATCCATGTCCTCCGTGAATAAGCACGCCGTCAAATCCGCACGCTTTAGCGAATAATGCGCCCGTCGCGAAATCATTACATATTTTTTCCATAATTTCCGGCGTCATCGCATAAACATGAACACCGTCTTCCCTGATATATTCATCGGGGCCGTAGGGCACAAAGGGAAGTTCTGCCAGCGCCTGGCTCCCCTCATGACAGAATTCCAAAAGGGACACCGCTCCGTATTTATTAATGCGGTCGGCATATTCTTTAAACTGTTCGAACTGCTCGCCTTCATGCTTCGTATAATCAACTTTTCCGCCGGGAACGAGGGCAAGAGGCTTTTTAACAAATCCGCAAATGCCTTCTTCAAAGTTTATGCAAATTTCTCCTGTCGATACTTCCGCCGCTCCGCCCTTTGATCTGTTCTCGCACATTCTGTATACGTTTTCAGTTATACCGTCGATATATATCGCATGGGCGAAAAGCGTCGGGCCTGTAATAATTCTGTTTCTGTATCTTTTTCCTCTTATAGTAAGAGGCGAAAATAAATTCGGGAATTTTGATACCGGCATTTTTTTCTCCTTGTCAAAATTTTTTTGTAAAA
>CASDUB010000226.1 GCA_949283905.1 uncultured Lachnospiraceae bacterium
CGGATTTATATCCTGAAATTCATCTATCAGAATATATTTGAAACGCTCCTGCCATCTTTTAAGGACATCGCCCTTTGTTTTCAAAAGCCTGTATGTAATTGTATTGATATCATCAAAGTCAAGCTTCCTGTTTTCGCTAAGCCATTGTCTGTACTGAGCATATACTTTTCTGAATGTGTCAGCCGGAAGAACATTAGAATAATAATTTTTTGAAGCAATGCCGTTGCCTTTAATATAACTTATCTCCTGAATCACGTTTTTTGTGAGTTCTTTTTCAAAATATTCGTCACCGCAGCATGATTCAAGAATATTCTTCAATAATATAAACTTCTGCTCTTCTCCGAGAATACAATTTTTATCAAGTCTCAGTTCAGATCTTAAAATATAATAAAATACGCCGTGAAACGTACCGAACGAAACTTTGGAATTATCCTGAATATCATTTCCGCCTGAGCATTCTGATCTCAATCGCAAAAATCTCTCTTTCATCTCGCTTGCAGCAGCTCTTGTAAAAGTCACGACAAGAATAGATGAAGGAGAGACCCCGATATTTATTAAATTATTTAATCTGCCTGTTATTACCGCAGTCTTACCGCATCCGGGTCCCGCAAGTACGATCATTGCGCCGTCGGTGTGCCTGATAGCCTCTTCCTGCTGTTTATTGTATTTCATAATATTTCAAATAATCAAACAAAAAAGTGCGGAGGATCAAAGCTCCACACCTTTTTCTCTGAGATAATTCATAATGTCGCCAACGGTATTAATGTCTGTCAGATCTTCAGCCGGGATTTCAACGGAATATTCATCTTCAAGAGCCATTACCAACTCATAGAGATCTAAAGAATCCGCTCCGAGATCATCTTTAAAATCTGTTTCTTCCGTGATAGAAGATTCGTCAAATCCAAACTGTTCTGATAATAACTGTTGAATCTTTTCAAGCATATCTGAAAACTCCTTTAAATACTACTTTTGATGTTTAAAGTGTAGATGTTTACATACTATTTGTCAACAAGGATTTTTTCGGAAAGATCACCTGCGGCATCAGTTTCGATATTATGCGTTCTTTTCTTCTTAACAGGTATGACTTTTAATTTGATCTGCCCTGAAATACTCAGGGCTATACCAATCTCGAACATGAGGAACATGACCGAGGTACCTCCGTAACTGACAAACGGAAGTGTAACTCCTGTTGTAGGGATAACATTTAAAACAACGCAAATATTCAGGATTACCTGAATAGCGATATGAAAGAATATTCCGCTTGCTATAAGACATCCCTGCAGATCTGCTGCGTTCTGAGCTATAAACAACAACCTGTACAACAGATAAGAAAACAGTATAAGAACGATTATCGCGCCTATAAGACCCAGTTCTTCACATATAATACTGAATATCATATCATTCTGCGCTTCCGGGATCGTATTCAGCTTTTGCGTACTGTTTCCGAGACCTTTACCGAATAAGCCGCCGCTTCCTATGGCATAGAGTCCCTGGAGCACCTGCCAGCCGCCGAGATCCGAATATTTTTCAGGATCCATCCATACAAGTATACGTCTGATCCTGAAGTTTTCGCTGTCTTCAAGACTTGATCTCAAAATAATAAGCCCGACGACAATAATCACCGCTAAAATTACCAAAGTAACAATAAACGGTTTTGTTTTAGGATGCGCCACAAATACCATCAGCACCGAAATAAGCATGATGATTATGGCAGTACTCAGATTATCTGTAAAATAAAAAGCACCGAAAGCCTGTAAAAAGCCCATAAAAAGTATTCGCAAAACGCCTGAGAAAGTATAAAACTCTCTTCCGAGACGGATTATTTCGGCAGTAATACAGACGATAACGGCTATCTTCGCTATCTCCGCCGGCTGAATACTGATGCTTCCGTATCCGAGCCATCTTCTGGCTCCGCCTGCAGTGATGCCTAAAGGTGTGTACTTAACAGCTGCCATCAGTAAAAGAGAAACAAAATATAAGGGCGTCGAAAGCTTGATGAGCAAATGATAATCCCATCTTGATACCCAAATCGCGATTATAACTGCCAGAAGTCCGATCAAAGCCTGCCTCTGCAGATAATACATATCATCATTAAAAGTATTTGTGGCTTCATATGAACTGGCGCTGTAAAGCATAACAAGGCCAAAGCACATCAAAATAATGACTACTGCCAAAAGGTTGTAATCATAATATTCCCGTATTAACTTTCCGTGTACTTTATTCTTTACTCTAACAGACATATAAAATCCACCGTCTTTTTTAATTTGTGATGTTGATTATACAAAAATGTCATTTCTCTGATCTTCAAGCTTTGCCTGTGACGCTTCCAACTGCTCTATGGTACCGCTTTCGCCCCACACGACTACCGGCGTGCCGACACTTACATTTTTATATATCGTCTCGGCGTTATCTAAAGGAGTATTGATGCATCCGTGCGAACCGGCATATTTGTAAATCTGAGCGCCGAATACCGTTCGGTTCATATCATGTATACCTATATCCCCGTTAAACGGCATCCAGTAGTTCACATCCGATTCATATTCATGAGATCCGTCATCCTGAATAGGACCTTTCAATGTATAATTTGTTGTCATCCAGAAGATATGCCATATTCCATCCGAGGGAGTATATGTATTATAATCAAGTTCGGTATAGAGCGATCCTGTAACAACAGGTGTGTCGACTAATATCTGACCGTCCTTATGAAGTATCATCCTCTGCTCAGGAATGATGATTTCAATATAAGTCTGATCCGTCTGTTTTTCTCCGTTTTCATCAACAAGCACAGGCGTCACAGTTTTGCTCTCAAGCTTGTCTACTGCGTCGTACATCGCCTGGGCAGTAAGCGTTATGTCAAATTTCCATCCTGTATCTGAACCGTTAGGAAGAGAAAGTATTTCGCCGTAACAATTCAAAAATAAAAAATCATTGTCGAGAACACCGTTTTCTTGTGCCCAGTTTGTAAGCCATTCGATGACCTTATCTCCCGACACAACAGGCATGTTCTCTTCGTTATTGACTATCATAGTTTTCAGAATATCCGGAGTTAATACCGCATTCTTCTGAACGCCGTCAACTTCATACTCAAGTGTCACAGTCACATTTGTAACACGCTCGACTTCTTTTTGGTATGCTATCTCATTGTTAAGACTTGTAACTTCATCATTGAGCTGCTGATCAGTTGAAGTGATCTGCGGTTTAACATAAACGTCTTCGTATGTCAGACCTATCGATCGTTGTCCTGAACGTATAGCTTCATCGATAACAGCCATCGCCTTATCGATATCGATCTTACTTCCCGGATTTTCAGGTACGATGTGCCAAAAACCGTCATCCTGCATTTCCTTGTAAGCGTCAACAGGATCGACCCCGTTTATAAAACAAGGCAAAGATGCAAGCCAGTTTCTCAATATATCCCGGTCATAGGAAACCTCTTCCTTAACCGTTCCCTGAATAGGATTGTTCATCCTGAAAATCCATTCCAGGGGCTTTTGCAATTCAAGCAAAGAAGCTGCTTCCCCATTGCTCACATATTGAAGTCCGAGATCAGCGCCTGTCACACTGTAAGAATTTGAATCCTTATCCGTTAATTCAAAAACATAACCGTTGACATTCTGCTGCAATAAGGCTTCCGCTTCCTCTACCGTAAGATCCGAACAATCGTAACCGTTAATTGTAGTTCCGGCATAAAAATGTTCTTTATAATAAGATGCCTTTCTTAAATATAATATTGCAAATACAGC
>CASDUB010000227.1 GCA_949283905.1 uncultured Lachnospiraceae bacterium
AGATGAAGTTTGTTAGGAAAAGAATTATGATAATGATTTTGTCATTATCCTGCATAGTATCATTTGCTGCCTGCAATAACAGAAGTAAGAAAGAAAATATAAAATAATGAAAAGTGATGATGTAAAAATTATAGACGGAGGATTGTTTTCTTAGAAGTCTGCTTATTTGAGAAAAATGACGGAGGAGAGTATGAAATTTATCATTGAACATTTATCAAAAAGCTTTGAGAAAAAGGAAGTTCTCAAAGATATTGATTTTACATTTGAAGAAGGAAAAATTTACGGACTGCTCGGCAGAAACGGAGCCGGAAAAACAACGTTGTTTAACTGTCTGAATCGCGATATTAAGTATGACAGTGGAAATTTTTATATTGATGCAGGCGGCGCCAGGCGTGAGGTAACAGCTGAAGATATAGGATATGTGCTGTCGACGCCGACGGTGCCGGAGTTTCTGACAGGCAGAGAGTTCTTAAAGTTTTTCATGGACATTAATGAAAAAACGATTAAGAATCCAAAAACTATTGACGAGTACTTTGATTATATAAGCATTGATCCGGAAGACAGAGATAAGCTGTTAAAGGATTATTCCCATGGTATGAAAAATAAGATGCAGATGCTTATAAATATCATCGCGCAGCCTAATATTTTGCTGCTTGATGAGCCGCTGACATCTCTTGATGTGGTTGTTGCGGAAGAAATGAAGCAGCTGCTGCGGTCGTTAAAACAGAACCGAATAATTATTTTTTCAACACATATCATGGATCTGGCGCTTGACCTTTGCGATGAGATAGTGCTTCTCAATCACGGAGAACTGGAAGTGGTGGAGAAAACGGATTTAGACAGCAAAGAATTTAAGGATAAGATAATCGCGGCGCTTAAGGAGGAGGGAAATGAATAAGACGCTGAAAATTTCTTTTTCTCTGAAAAACACATATCGTGTGAACGGTATTCTGTATTCGTTAAAGCAGATACCTCTTATAAAGCGGCTGCTTCCGGCGGCGTTGTATCAGTCAAAGGGGCTTAAAATTTTCGCAAACATATTATCCGTGATATTGGAAATCATAGCCACGTTTATCGGAAAATTTCTGTATTTCATCACGATGGTATGTGGGATAGGCCTGATGTATAAAACGCTGCCGCAAAACGAGGTATTTCTGCATATTCTGCTGTTCCTTACTGTGATAGGAAGCTTTGTAAATACGCATCTTTTCAATCCGTCTAAAGATAAATATTATGCGATGATTCTTATGAGAATGGATGCGCGGGAGTATACTCTGGTAAATTACTTTTATTCTATTTTAAAAGTTGTAGTTGGATTTATGCCGTTTACGATTCTGTTTGGGTTACAAAGCGGCGTTCCGCTGTGGTTTTGCCTGCTTTTGCCGCTTTGCATAGCGGGTATGAAGATGTTCGCGGCAGCGATATCCCTATGGGATTATGAGAAGAGAGGATCAGGTTACAATGAGAATAAACTGTCAAAATATACATGGGGAGCTATTGCGCTGCTTTTGCTTATTGCTTATGCGCCGCCGGCAGCCGGGTTTGCCGTGCCGCCAATTTTATCAATGGTTATATTCTTAGCATGCATTCCTCTTGGAATGGCAAGTATTACAAGGCTGACTACATTCAGGGATTATTACGCCGTCAACAAAGAACTGCTGTCAGGCTTGACAAATCAGATGGACAGTGCCGCAAGAAAACAGCTTGTAAAACAGGTTGTGGAGAAAAATATTTCTCATGATACTTCAATTACCAGCAGCCGCAGGGGATTTGAATATCTGAATGAACTGTTTATAAAAAGGCACAAAAAGATACTTTGGAACTCTACAAAAAAGATTTCGTATGTAGCTGCTTTTATAATAGCGGGAATTTTACTGGCAGTATATCTGAAACCTGAACTTAAAGCTGAAATTAACGGTATAGTTATGACATGGCTTCCGTATTTTGTTTTCATTATGTATGCCATTAACCGCGGCGCAAAATTCACACAGGCGCTTTTTATGAACTGCGATCACAGCCTGCTCACTTATTCGTTTTATAAAAAGCCCGGATTTATACTGAAGCTGTTTCAGATACGGCTGCGGGAAATTATGAAGATAAACATAGTTCCGGCGTTCATAATCGGAGGAGGACTGGCGCTGATATTGTTTGCGACAGGAGGAACAGATAATAGTCTGGACTATGTGGTGTTAATAGTTTCTATCATATGTATGAGTCTGTTTTTTTCGATACATTATCTTACGATTTATTATCTGCTGCAGCCTTACAATGCCGGAACGGAACTAAAGAGCGGAACATACATGGGTATAACAATGCTGACCTATGCCGCGTGCTTTTTTATAATGCAGGTTCGTATGCAAATAATGTTATTCGGAGTAATGACGATTGTTTTCTGTGTTCTATACAGTATTGTTGCGAGTATTCTGGTATACCGACTTGCACCGAAAACATTCAAGTTAAGGACATAACTATATAAAAGGCCTTGCGGGTTAATTTATTCCGCAAGGCCTTTTTAAAATGGAAGGCATAATCGATATTATTTATTTTTCATTTCTTACAGGAGTATTAATCAAAGAATACTTCTTTTCCTGTCTCAGCTGATTTGTAGATTCCTTCGAGAATTTGTGTTACAACGAACGCCTGCTCAGGTTTTACAAGTGGATCGCAGTCA
>CASDUB010000228.1 GCA_949283905.1 uncultured Lachnospiraceae bacterium
CGAGCGGAGAAGGATACTTCCGACTGACAGGATTCGGAACTTACGAGAACACGGTTGCAGCCATTGACAGAATTAAAAAATTATAATCCTGTTGATTAATATTAAAATTTTGAAAGAATTGGTATTACATTATGGAAAAGATTAAAATGACAACTCCCCTCGTAGAGATGGACGGAGACGAAATGACAAGAATTCTCTGGCAGATAATCAAGGATGAACTCCTTCTTCCTTTTATTGATCTTAAAACAGAGTATTATGATCTCGGACTTAAACATCGTGATGAGACAAATGATCAGGTTACTATTGATTCGGCAAACGCTACTAAAAAATATAAAGTAGCTGTTAAGTGTGCGACTATCACGCCTAATGCCGCAAGAATGCCTGAATATAATCTTCACGAAATGTGGAAAAGCCCAAACGGAACGATCAGATCTATGCTTGACGGAACTGTATTCAGAGCTCCTATTGTAGTTAAAGGTATCGATCCGACAGTAAAATGCTGGGAAGCTCCTATAACTGTTGCGCGTCATGCTTACGGCGATGTATATAAAAATACAGAGATGAGAATACCTCAGGCAGGAACAGTAGCTCTTGTTTACAAGTCGGCTGACGGAACGATAGAAGAGAGTCAGATCGTTCATGAATTTAAAGGGCCGGGTGTATGTCAGGGTCAGCACAATCTTGACGATTCTATCACAAGCTTTGCAAGAAGCTGCTTTGAGTATGCCATCGATACGAAACAGGATCTCTGGTTCTCTACAAAAGATACTATCTCAAAAAAATATGATCACAGATTTAAAGATATTTTTGCTGATCTATATGAAAATGAGTATAAAGAGAAATTTGATGAATTAGGACTTGAGTATTTCTATACGCTTATTGATGACGCCGTAGCTCGTATAATGAAATCAAAAGGCGGATTTATATGGGCGCTTAAGAACTATGACGGCGATGTAATGAGCGATATGATCTCATCTGCATTCGGTTCTCTTGCCATGATGACTTCTGTTTTGGTATCTCCTCACGGATACTATGAATATGAAGCTGCTCACGGCACGGTTCAGAGACATTATTACAAGCATCTTGCAGGTGAAGAAACTTCTACTAATTCAGTTGCAACTATTTTTGCATGGACCGGAGCTCTCAGAAAAAGAGCAGAGCTTGACGATAACGCCGAACTTGCTGCTTTTGCCGATAAGCTTGAAAAAGCAACTCTTGGTACTATTGAAAGCGGAAAGATGACAAAGGATCTTGCTCTTATTACAACTATCGAAAATCCGACAGTTCTTAACAGCAAAGATTTTATACTTGCAATTAGAGAAAATCTCGAAAAGATGATTTGATGATAAAACAGGCGCGGCATAAAAGCCGCGCCTGATCTGTTTTTAACAATGATATATGTGATTTACTGAACCGTATATCCGCCGTCTACAACGAGCATAGTTCCTACTACATAAGAAGCTTCGTCGCTGGCGAGGAAGTTGATCGCCGGTGCAATCTCTTCGGGAGATGCCGCGCGTTTGATGGGAATCATCTGAAGATTTCTGTTAAAATCATCCTGCGGCACGCTGTCAGTAAACGGTGTTCTGACAAATCCGGGGATTACTCCGTTGATTCGTATGTTCTGTGCAATTGCGTTTATTGCAGCCGACTTTGTAAGACCGGCAACGCCGTGTTTTGAAGCAGGGTAGCAGACTGTTCCCATGTTTCCGACTATACTTGTTGCGGAACCGACGTTTATTATGGCTCCGCCGCCCTGTTTTTCCATCTGTGCAACGGCATATTTATCAAGATAAAATACGCCGGTAAGATTGCTGTCAATCGTATTTTTCCATACATCTGTATCATACATGTCAAGCGTAAATCCTGTTACGCCGGCAGAAGCTACGGCTATATCGACTCTGCCGAAAGCTTTGACAGTAAAATCTATCAGATTTTTGACACTTTCTTCAACTGTAACATCTGTTTGACAGAATCGTACTATATCTTCACTGCCGAGGGAAGCTGCCACATCGGCTCCTTTCGTGCTTCTGCTTGAAATCACGACTTTGGCTCCGTTAGCGATAAAGTTCTTTGCTGTTGCAAGTCCTATACCGCTTGTTCCGCCTGTTATAACAGCGACTTTTCCGTTTAAATTTGCCATAATCTTTTACCTCCAATTATTACCTTATTAAAAGTATATACTGAGAAAAGATAATTCTCAAGAAGAAAGCTCTTCCCATTTTTCATATAATTCTTCGAGAGTTTTTTCTGATTGCCGGAGTTCTTCTGTCAGTTCCATAAGCTTCACATGATCGCCTGAATTTTCAGGCAGGTTGATAAGTTCGTTTATTTCATCTATTTTAGCTTCAAGCTCAGCGATCTTTTCCTCTGTTTTCTTAATATCGTTTTCTCGCTTTCTTTGCCTGGCCTGTTCTTCCTTTTGAGCTTTCCAGTCAAGAGAAGCGGAAGAGGAGGGCTTGGATGAGGAAACAGAATTATCATTTTCTCCCAGATACGCTTTTGTGAGTTCGTCTCGCTTTTCGATATAGTAATCGTAATTGCCGATATAAGGGATCAGGGTTTCGCTGTTCAGTTCCAGTATCCTTGTTGCGGTTTTATTTATAAAGTAACGGTCGTGACTTACAAAGAAAACAGTGCCTGTATAATTGCAGAGCGCGTCTTCGAGAATCTCTCTTGAATACATGTCAAGGTGATTCGTAGGCTCATCCAAAAGAAGAAAATTTGCTTTTGAAAGCATCAGTTTCGCCAGAGAAACACGACCGCGTTCGCCGCCGCTGAGGGTTTTGATCTTGTTAAAGACTTCGTCACCGGTGAAAAGAAATGCAGCGCATACATTTCGTATCTGGGTTTCGGTCATGTCAGGATATGTGTCCGAAATCTCTTCGAAAATAGTTTTATCCATATTGAGAACCTGATGTTCCTGATCGTAATATCCGATATGGACGCGGCTGCCGAGTTTGATCTCTCCGCTGTCAGCAGTTTCGAGACCGTTTATTATCTTTAACAGAGTTGTTTTTCCTGTTCCGTTATTGCCTATCAGAGCCACACGTTCTCCTTTGTGTATCTCAAAACTCTGATCGGTGATAAGCCTGTTGCTGCCGAATGATTTGGAAATTCCTGTAACGGTCAGTACATCGTTTCCGCTTTCGACAGAAGGCGACAGCGTCAAATTCATGTTAGCGTTCAATTCCTGCGGCTTATCAATGAGTTCGATCTTCTCAAGCATTTTTTCGCGGCTCTCGGCACGTTTTATTGATTTCTCACGGTTAAAGGATTTTAACTTAGCGATAACTTCTTCCTGGTGCTTGAGTTCGGCCTGCTGTTTGATGTAGGCGTTATATCTTGTTTTTCTTATTAACGCTTTTTTATCGGCAAATTCCGAATAATTGCCTTTGAATGTCATGGCAGTATGATCTTCGATTTCTATTACACGTGTAACTATCTTGTCAAGAAAATATCTGTCGTGAGAAACTATCAGGATAGCGCCCTGATAGTTTAACAGATAAGTTTCAAGCCATGAAATCGAATTCATGTCGAGATGGTTTGTAGGCTCGTCAAGTATAAGAAGATCCGGTTTTACAAGAAGAGCTTTACCGAGAGCAACTCGTGTTTTTTGCCCGCCGGAAAGCGTATTTATCGATCTTGTGAAGTCATCTTCTGAAAAACCGAGACCTTTTAATATGCCGGTAACTTCGCTTCTGTATGCATATCCGTTTTCAAGTTCAAAACGATGCGTAAGATTGCTGTATCTGCTCATTTCTTTCTCGAGTTCTTCGCCTTCAAGTAACGGCATTCGCTGTTCGAGTTCCCTAAGCTGTGACTCCATATCAAGAATATAACTTTTTGCATCGAGGACATAATCATAAATACTCATGTCGCCGAAAATATCCTGATTTTGAGCAAGGTAGCTTATATTCGCACCGTTAGAAACAATTATATTTCCTGAGTCTGCGGAAATCTCACCGACTATTATTTTTAGCAGAGTTGTTTTGCCGCATCCGTTTACTCCTATCAGAGCGGCTTTTTCATTTTCTTCTATATGAAATGACACATTATTGAATAATTCCGTAACCCCGAATGATTTACAAATATTCTGACAGTCTAAGATCATATCAAAAAACATTTAATCCTTTCAAAGTATTGTAGACGTACTGATCTATTATAAGATAGAAGCGTTATTATTTGCAAGGAGGATTCGCAAGGTAATAAAATATTTCTTTGACAATTATTATACAATTTAATATAATTGTGAGTATCTATGAAATTATGTCAATACAGTTAATAACAGGTTGAAATTAGGTGGATTATGGAAAACAATAAAAAAGTATCTAAAGCGGTTATTAAACGTCTGCCGCGGTACTACCGTTATCTGGGAGAACTCCTGAAAAGCGGAATCGAACGTATTTCTTCAGGCGAGCTCAGCAAAAGAATGCATGTAACGGCGTCTCAGATAAGGCAGGATCTTAATAATTTCGGAGGTTTCGGTCAGCAGGGTTACGGATATAATGTCAAATATCTTCATGATGAGATTGGCGCTATATTAGGGCTTGACGCGGAAAAGAATATTGTTATCATTGGAGCCGGAAATTTAGGAAACGCTCTATCAAATTACCAGGGATTCGCAAAATACAGCTTTAACATATTGGCTCTTTTTGACAATGATCCTGCAAAAAAAGACAGCGATCGTGCGGTTCCGGTATTGATGATCGATGAAATCGACGATTTCTTTAAGGATCATCATGTGGACATTGTGGCTATAACAGTACCTAAAGCTCATGCGATAAACATTGCACAGAAAGTTGTTTCGCTCGGAGTTAAAGCCATATGGAACTTTGCTCAGGTCGATCTGAATGAGTACCTCCCTGAAGATGTTATCGTACAAAATGTTCATTTGGCTGAAAGTTTGATGCAGCTTTCTTATAACATCAAGGCTTATCATACAGAAAAATAAATCTATCATATATCCAGATAATCACATTTGTTTTAAAAGGACATAACAATGCGCAGAATATTAACTGTTGAAGAGATGAGCAGCGCCGATGCATCGGCAATGAGTTTCGGAATACCTTCTCTTGTTTTAATGGAAAGGGCAGCGATGAGTGTTGTTGAAGAAATTATTAAACACGGATTTGATACTTCTTCAATACTTGTTTTGTGCGGCAGCGGAAACAACGGAGGAGACGGAGCGGCAATAGCAAGAATTTTTGCCGAAAAAGGCATAAGATCCGAAATTATGCTTTTCGGCAATCCCGACAGGTTCAGCGAACAACTCAAAACCCAGCTTCATATTTGCGAACATTATAAGATAAATATCGTAAATAAATATGAACCCGGGAAATATTCGCTTGTGGTCGACGCGATCTTCGGAATCGGTCTTCACAGAGATATAACCGGTGAAATAAGCGAAGTTATATCAAAAGTAAATGACAGCGGATTGACTGTCGTAGCCGTTGATATTCCATCGGGAGTTTCGGGAAACAGCGGCAAGATAAAAGGATGTGCCATCAGGGCGGATCTGACTGTAACTTTTGCGGCAGCTAAGATTGGCCATTATTTGTATCCCGGAGCTGAATATACGGGTGAACTTATTATTAAAGAGATAGGTATTCCCGTCGATACCCAGCAGAAAAAAGCATACTATAATATAGAAGAGAACGATCTCAATTATCTTCCGAAGCGGAACGAGAGCGGAAATAAATCTACTTTCGGGAAACTTCTTGTTATTGCCGGTTCAAAGAACATATTCGGCGCCGCGTACTTTTGCGCGAAATCAGCGTTAAAATGTGGAATCGGTATGATAAGGGTTATTACCGAAAAATCCAACAAAACGGCTTTGAACACGCTGCTTCCTGAAGCTTTTGTCGACACATACGATTCAGATGACAACGCGGAAAAACTGGAAACATTGTTGATTAAAGCGCTTGATTGGGCTGACGTAGTTGTGATCGGACCGGGACTCGGAACTGACAGTTGTTCTCACAGGCTGATGAAAACTTTTCTTAAGCTGAACAGGCGAGGGGAAGAAAGTCTGCCTGTCGTTTATGACGCCGATGCGCTCAATCTTATTGCCGAAGGAGAGTTTGATTGGAAGTCGGAGAATATTCTGAATACCGTTACTCCTCATATAGGCGAGATGAGCAGACTTATAAACAAACCGATAAATGAGATTAAAGATGATATCATCGATATCGCAGGGAATTTTGCGAAAGAAAATAACGTCATCTGTATTTTAAAAGACGCCAGAACCGTCACGGCTTATCCTGACGGAAAAGTTTATATAAATACATCAGGATGCAGCGCGCTGGCCACTGCAGGAAGCGGGGATGTGCTTTCGGGAATGAC
>CASDUB010000229.1 GCA_949283905.1 uncultured Lachnospiraceae bacterium
ACGCAGGAGATATCGGCGCATGTATCGATGAATGCCTTCAGACAGCGCTTCGTATGCAGGCGGAAGACCCGAAGGTGTTTGTACCGCAGCAGTTTTCAAATCCGGCGAATAACGCCGTTCATAAATATCATACGGCGCTGGAGATACTTGAGCAGGTCGGAGGACCTATTCATGGTTTTTGCTCTGGAGTAGGAACGGGCGGAACCATATCAGGTATCGGCGAAACCCTTAAAGCTACAAATCCTGATATTGAGATATGGGCTGTTGAACCTGAGAACGCTGCTATTCTTGCCGGCGGAAATATCGGAACACACCTGCAGATGGGAATAGGCGACGGACTTATACCGGACAACCTTAATCAGAGCATTTACAGCGACATATGCATAATAACAGACGAAGAGGCTATTCAGACGGCAAAGGATCTTGCGAAAAAAGAAGGTCTTATGTGCGGCATTTCAAGCGGAACGAATGTGGCCGCAGCCATCAAGCTCGCGAAGAAATTAGGACCGGGTAAGACGGTAGTAACGATTCTTCCGGATACTGCCGAAAGATATTTCAGCACTCCGCTTTTTGAAGGAGAATAATATAATATTTCATGAAATTATATGAATTTATCGCGCCATGTCATTTCGGACTTGAGGCGGTGCTAAAAAGAGAAATTCAGGATCTCGGATACGAGATCTCTAAAGTTGAAGACGGAAAGGTGACATTTTTGGGAGATCCGGAAGCCGTGGCCTACAGCAATATCTTCTTAAGGACAACAGAGAGGATACTCTGGAAAGTAGGAGAGTTTAAAGCCGTAACATTCGATGAACTCTTCGAAAAAACAAAAGCTCTTCCGTGGGAAGATTTTATTCCTGAAAACGGAAAATTCTGGGTGGCGAAAGCCAATTCGGTAAAGAGCAAACTTTTCAGTCCGTCGGACATACAGTCGATCATGAAAAAAGCCATGGTTGACAGATTAAAGAGCAGATATAAAAAGGAATGGTTTGAAGAAGACGGAGAGTCATTTCCGATAAGGGTATCTATATTAAAAGATGTTGTTACGATAGGTCTTGATACTACGGGAGTATCGCTGCACAAGAGGGGATACAGAAAGGCGACAGTTAAAGCGCCGATAACGGAAACTCTTGCATCGGCGATCATTATGCTCACTCCCTGGAAAAAGGACAGAATACTCGTGGATCCTTTCTGCGGAAGCGGAACGTTTCCTATAGAGGCGGCTATGATAGCTTCTGATATGGCGCCGGGAATGAACAGAGATTTCCTTTCGACAAGCTGGGAGCATCTGATTTCCAAGGCAAGCTGGAATGATGCCTATGAAGAGGCGCGGGACAGGGTAAACCTGAATATAGAAACAGATATCCAGGGTTATGATATCGACGGCAGCGTTGTTGCGATGGCAAGAGAAAACGCTAAAATGGCAGGAGTTGAAAAACTGATACATTTGCAGCAAAGAGGAGTCGAAGAGCTGTCCCATTCGGGCAAGTACGGTTTTATTATTACTAATCCGCCCTACGGCGAGCGTCTTGAGACAGACGAAACGCTTCCGGAGATATACAGAGCTCTCGGAGACAGATACAGGGAATTGGATTCATGGTCGATGTACATGATAACAGCCTGGGAAGAAGCTCAGAAATATATCGGAAGAAATGCCGATAAAAACCGCAAGATCTATAACGGTATGATGAAAACATATCTGTACCAGTATATAGGACCGAAACCACCTAAAAAGAAATTATAGAATGCGTCAGGAAGAGGCAAAAAATGAAGATAATATTCGCTACCGGAAACGCCGGAAAGATGAAAGAAATCAGAGAGATACTCGGAGATATGAATATTCCGGTGCTGTCAATGAAGGAAGTCGGAATAGATGCAAAGCCCGAAGAAACAGGCACGACATTTGAGGAAAACGCCATTATAAAAGCCAAAGCAACGGCAGAGCTCGTGACAGAGCCCGACGTGATAGTTATGGCTGATGATTCGGGTCTTGAAGTAGATTATTTAAATAAAGAACCCGGAGTTTATTCGGCGAGATACATGGGAGAAGATACTCCTTACAGTATAAAAAATCAAAATATAATCGATCGCCTTGAGGGCGTGGAAGATGAAAAGCGGACGGCACGATTTGTTGCCGCCATAGCTGCTGTCCTTCCCGGAGGGGAGGTGGTAACTACGCTTGGAACGATCGAAGGAAAGATCGGTTATGAAGAGCGAGGCACAAACGGATTCGGATATGATCCTATTTTTTACCTTCCCGATATGAGTAAAAGCACGGCGCAGCTGCCGCCGGAAGAAAAAAATAAGATCAGCCACAGGGGAAACGCCTTAAGGGCAATGAGACAGAAAATCATAGAAAAATTGAATATTAAATAAATCTATTTTATATATGAGGAGAAGATCAATGAAAATTACATTAAAAGACGGTTCACAGAAAGAATACGATGCTCCGAGAAGTATTCGTGACATCGCAAGAGATATAAGCGAGGGGCTCATGAGAGCTGCCGTAGCAGGAGATGTTGACGGTGAGATAATGGATATCCGTACGGTTATCGATACAGACTGCACATTGAATATCATCACGGCAAACGATCCGGAAGGATTAAAGGTTTTACGCCATACGGCTTCTCACGTTCTGGCAGAGGCAGTTAAGAATCTTTACCCGAACGCAAAGCTTGCTATCGGACCGGCAATCGCTGACGGTTTTTACTATGACTTTGAGGCTGAGCCGTTTTCAAGAGAAGACCTTGATGCGATCGAAAAAGAGATGAAAAAGATCATCAAAAAAGGCGCAAAGCTCAATAAATTCACTCTTCCGAGAGAAGAAGCAATAAAATACATGCAGGAGCGTCAGGAACCGTACAAGGTAGAGCTCATCGAAGATCTTCCGGAAGACGCAGAGATATCATTTTACGAGCAGGGAGATTTTGTAGATCTCTGTGCCGGACCGCATTTATCGAGTGTAAAGAGTATCAAAGCGTTTAAGCTTATTTCATCGTCAATGGCTTATTGGCGCGGAAATGAGAATAATGCAAGACTTCAGAGAATCTACGGTACTGCTTTCGCAAACAAAGAGGATCTTGAAGCCCATCTTGAGCATCTTGAAGATATAAAGATGAGAGATCATAACAAGCTCGGCCGTGAGATGGAAATCTTCACTACAGTTGATGTTATAGGTCAGGGACTTCCTCTTATTCTTCCTAACGGCGTTAAGATGATCCAGAAACTTCAGAGATGGATCGAAGACCTTGAGGATAAAGAGTGGGGTTATGTACGAACAAAAACACCGCTTATGGCTAAGAGCGACCTGTATAAGATTTCAGGACACTGGGATCATTATAAAGACGGAATGTTTGTTCTCGGCGATGAAGAAAATGACAAAGAAGTATTTGCGCTTCGTCCGATGACATGTCCTTTCCAGTATTACGTATATAAAAACACTCAGAAATCATACAGAGATCTTCCGTATCGAATGGGCGAGACTTCTACACTTTTCAGAAAAGAAGATTCGGGAGAGATGCACGGACTTACACGTGTAAGACAGTTTACTATTTCTGAAGGACACAATGTAATACGTCCTGATCAGGTAGAGGAAGAACTTCAGAACTGTCTTGAACTTGCGATGTATGTGCTTAAAACACTCGGACTTCAGAATGATGTTACATACCGCCTTTCAAAGTGGGATCCGAAAAACAGAGAAAAATATCTCGGAGATAATGAATACTGGGAAAAAACACAGGAAGTTCTCAGAGAGGTTCTTGAGAGAAATAATGTTCAGTTTGTGGAAGCTGACGGAGAAGCCGCTTTCTACGGACCTAAAGTTGATATTCAGGCGCAGAATGTCTACGGAAAAGAAGATACAATGATTACTATCCAGCTTGACTGCGCTATTGCAGAAAACTTTGATATGTATTTTATTGATCAGAACGGAGATAAAGTACGTCCGTATATCATCCACAGAACATCACTCGGATGCTATGAGAGAACTCTCGCATGGCTTATTGAAAAGTATGCAGGAAAATTCCCTGTATGGCTCTGTCCTGAGCAGGTTCGCGTGCTTCCTATTTCGGAAAAATACGAAGAATATGCTGAAAAAGTAAGAAAAGAACTTGCAAGAGCGGGAGTTGACGTAACGGCGGATAACCGTTCTGAAAAGATAGGATTTAAGATTCGTGAAGCTCAGAACAAGAAAGTGCCTTATATGCTTATCGTAGGAGCAAACGAAGAAGCCGACGGACTTGTTTCTGTAAGAACAAGATCGGGCGGCGACAAAGGACAGATGAAACTTGAAGAGTTTATTGCAAAGATTTCAGAGGAAATCAGGACAAAAACAATACAGGAGCCTTAATTAATCTATATGTCATCAAGAAATAAAAAGAAAAAATCAGGCAATGCGCTGCTTATTGTCATTATAATCATATGTATCGGCGTTGCCGCCTTTGCCGCATACAAGCTTATAAGTATAGGGCTTGCGTATAAAGCGGGCGAAGACGAATATGCAAGGCTTCAGAAGTATACATACGAGACAAACAAACCGGATCAAACCGACAGCGAAGATAAAGACGGTGATGACGCAGATACGGATGCAGCGACGGAGGAGGAAGTTGTCAAACCGCCGATAGAAGTTGACTTTGAAGAACTCAAGGCGATCAATCCGGATTTTGCGGGTTGGCTCTATGTCGGAGCGGAAGATATCAGCTACCCGATAGTGTACAGCGGCGACAATGATTATTATCTGCACAGGACTTTTGAGCGGGCAGACAATTTTGCCGGAACACTGTTTATCGAAGCGAAAAACAAGCCTGATTTTAATGATCCGAATACCATAATCTATGGGCACAACATGAAAAACCAGTCAATGTTCGGAAAACTCAAGTTCCTTTATGAATTTGAGGATTATAAAAATGACGATGAATTCTGGATACTGACTGAAAACGGATCCTACAGATACAAAATGTTTAATATGGAAGTGACAAAGGCGACAAGCGACGTCTACACGTTGTTTTCCGGTCCGGGAGAACTTGTGAAGGATTATATAAGCGACAGAATGGCGGAATCGTATGTCAGCCTTCCGATTGAAAGCTTTGATGAAAACAGCAAAGTTGTTACCCTGTCTACATGTTCCGCGAATGATGACGAAAGATTTGTAGTTCAGGGAATTTTGATTGGTGTATATTAAATTTAGAAAATATGACAACATGTTTTTGCTGGATTATGACATTACAATATGATATTATTGTACTACCGTGATAATTAATAACTCGACAGAATGGAGATCATATGAACAAAGTAATATTGATGGGAAGACTTACAAGAGATCCGGACGTGAGATATTCAGCCGGAGAAAACTCAACAGCAGTGGCAAGATATACTCTTGCGGTTGACCGCCGCTTTAAAAGAGACGGTGAACAGACAGCAGACTTTATAAACTGTGTGGCATTTGGCAGAGCGGCCGAATTTGCAGAAAAATATTTCCATCAGGGAATAAAGATTGCCGTTACGGGACGCATCCAGACAGGAAGCTATACGAACCGGGACGGCAACAAGGTATATACAACAGATGTTGTAGTTGAAGAACAGGAATTCGCCGAGAGCAAGAACGCAGCGGCGGAAAACAGTTCAAGACCGATGTCCTACAGCGCGCCGGCGCCTGAAAAAGCGTCTGAGCCGATGATAGATGACGGTTTTATGAATATTCCTGACGGACTTGATGAAGAACTTCCATTTCAATAATGGATTCTCAGATCAAAATAAGATGCAATAAGTAGGCGGCCGGCTTTACGCCGGTCGTCTTTTTACAGGAGACTTTGATTATGGATGATGTAAAAAAAGCAGGGCAGTTGAAAAGCTATGTATCTTTTTTGATAGGGATGCTTATTTTACTGATCGGCGTAAATATCCTGGTATACGGAAGAGAATTTTATGCCGGTCTTATTATGAGCTGCGGTCTGTTTGTTTATTTCGTAGTGATAATTGTTTATTATTATCTGAAAAAACGAAAAGCGATGCAGGAGCTTATTGATTTTACGGCTCATTATGCAACGCTCCAGAACAGACTTATGAATGAGTTTGAATTTCCGTATTTTCTTCTCGACAGAGAAGGCAGGATCCTCTGGGGAAACGATGCCTTTAATAAGCTGCATGAAGAAATGCCGAAATTTATCAGAAGATCTATAACTGAAATATTGCCTGAGATAACTCCGTCGAAGCTTCCAAGAACAGGGTCGGAAGCGGATTTTAATATTGTTTACAATGAAACTCAGTTTAAAGTTAATATCAGGCTTGTTTCCGACAACGATGAACTTGAAATATATCATTTCCCGGATGTAAAAACTTCGGATCTGAAAAAACTGTATGCGGTCACCCTTACGGATGAAACTCAGCTGCATGAATATATGCAGAAATATGAAGATGAGACAATGGTTACGGCGCTGCTTTATATCGATAACTATGAAGAAGCGCTGGAAAGCGTCGAAGAAGTAAGCAGATCTATTCTTACGGCGCTTATCGACAGAAAGATAAATCAGTATTTTAATAATCATGATTGTCTCGTAAGAAAATTTGAAAAAGACAAATATCTTATAGTAATGAGAAACCGCTCTTTGCAGGAACTTATGGAGCAGAGGTTTGATATTGTAGAAGAGATAAAAAATATCAACACTGAAAATGAAATCTCTGTTACTATAAGTATTGGTATAGGAAGCAATCAGGGCTCATATGTGAAAAATCTTGAAGCTGCGAAGATCTGTATCGATCTTGCTCTCGGAAGGGGAGGAGATCAGGTTGCCATTAAGAATGGCGACAGCATCAGATATTTCGGCGGAAAAACACAGGGCGTTGAAAAAAATACAAAAGTTAAAGCCAGAGTAAAAGCGCACGCGCTTCACGAGTTTATGGCGGTATCGGAAAAAGTAGTGGTAATGGGTCACCGCTTGATGGATATAGACGCTTTCGGCGCGGCTGTAGGTATTTTCAGGGCGGCTCAGTCGATGCACAAGAAGACTTACATAGTTGTCGATTGTGTTACAAATGTGCTGGCACCCTTTGTAGAGGCGTTTAAGAACAGCTCAAGCGAAGACAATGTCATCGTGAGCTGCGATGAGGCAAAGGAACTTGTAGACGAAAGAACCATTCTTGTTGTGGTAGACACGAGCAGACCGGGATACACGGGATGTGAAGAGCTGTTATCGCTTACAAAAAATATAGTGGTTCTCGATCACCACAGACAGAGCAGCGATGTAATACGAAATTCAGTATTATCATATATCGAGCCTTACGCGTCGAGCGCATGTGAAATGGTTACGGAGATAATACAGTATTTTGCCGATAATACGAAACTTAAAAGCGTTGAGGCAGATGTCTTATATGCCGGAATCGTAGTGGATACTGATAATTTCATGCAGAAGACTGGCGTAAGGACATTTGAGGCTGCAGCATATCTCAGGAGAAACGGCGCGGACGTAACGAGGGTAAGGAAAATGTTCAGGGAAAACATGGCTGACTACCTTGCGAAAGGTGAGGTTATCAGAAATGTACGACTGTTCAGAAAATCATTTGCCATCTCATGCTGTCCGTCGGAGGGGCTCGAACAGCCTACGATCGTCGGCGCACAGGCGGCAAACGAACTTTTAAATATCATTGGAGTCAGAGCTTCTTTTGTACTGACGGAGTATAACAACAAGGTATTTATAAGTGCAAGAGCTATAGATGAAGTAAATGTTCAGCTGATCATGGAGAGAATGGGCGGCGGCGGACACCTCAATATTGCCGGCGCGCAGCTGCCGGGAGTCAGCATAGAAGAAGCAGAGAAGAGATTAAGACTTACTATTTCAGAAATGGTAGACGGAGGAGAATTATAATTATGAAAGTAATATTGCTGGAAGATGTAAAATCACTCGGAAAAAAAGGCGATATCTGCAACGTCAGCGACGGATACGCACGAAACATGCTTCTGCCGAAGAAACTCGGCGTTGAAGCAACGCCAAAAAATCTGAACGATCTTAAATTGAAAAAAGCCCATGACGCAAAAGTTGCAGCACAGCAGCTTCAGGAGGCGAAAGATTTCGCTGCAAAGATAGAAGAGAGCGAAGTAACAGTAGGACTTAAAGTCGGAGAAGGCGGAAAGGTATTCGGTTCCATTTCTGCAAAAGAGATCGCCGACGCAGCAAAAACACAGCTCGGACTGGAAATAGATAAAAAGAAACTTGTTATAGACGGACAGATCAAATCGATTGGAAATACTGAGGTAAAAGTAAAAATCCACCCGCAGGTTACGGCTGCGCTTAAAGTAAAAGTAGTTGAAGAATAATCGCGTACAGAATAGAGGTTAAGCCATGGAAGAAGCTTTGATCAAAAGGATACTCCCTCACAATGTGGAAGCAGAGCAATCGGTGATCAGTTCAATGCTCATGGGCAGAGAGGCTATAGAGGTTGCTTCGGAAATATTGTCGGGAGCTGATTTTTATCAGCATCAATACGGACTTGTGTTTGAAGCTATAGTTGAACTATATAATGAAGGCAAAGCGGTGGATCTTGTCACTTTGCAGAATCAGCTGCGGCAGAAAAATGTTCCGCCGGAAATCTCGGATATGGAATTTATACGAGATCTTTTAAAAGTGCAGTCGACGTCTGTAAATGTGAAAGAGTATGCGACTATCGTAAGCGAGAAAGCGCTTTTAAGAAAACTTATAAAGACCACCGAGGAAGTGGAAAACGCCTGTTATCTGAACAATGGGTCTGTAGAAGAACTGCTGGATGAGTCAGAAAGAAAAATGTTTAAACTTTTTCAGCAGAAGAATTCGGTTGAATTTACTCCGATCAAAGATATTGTTCTCGACACATTGAGCACTATCGAAGAAGCTTCAAAAACAAAAGGCGGCATAACGGGAATCCCGACAGGATTTACCGACCTCGACTATAAAATGTCGGGTCTTCAAAATTCCGATCTGATAATATTCGCGGCAAGACCTGCCATGGGAAAAACATCTTTTGTACTTAATATAGCCGAACACATTGCGCTTAAAGAGAAAAAGACTGTTGCGATATTTTCACTGGAGATGTCTAAACAGCAGCTTGTAAACAGGCTTTTTGCAATGAGGGCGCAGATAGACTCGATGACGCTGCGCAACGGCACTCTTAAAGAAGATGAATGGGAAAGACTGATAGAGGCGGCTTCGGTGATCGGAGAGTCAAAGCTTCTCATAGACGATACGCCGAGCATTACGGTTAGAGAACTCAGATCAAAATGCCGTAAATATCAGCTGGAGCACGGACTCGACGTGGTAATGATCGACTACCTTCAGCTTATGCAGGGAGGCGGACGCGGCTCTGACTCAAGGCAGCAGGAGATATCGGATATATCCAGATCGTTAAAAGTTCTTGCAAGAGAACTTAATGTTCCCATAATCGCTCTTTCACAGCTCAGCCGAGCGGTGGAAAGCAGGACGGATCATCGCCCGGTGCTTTCGGATCTGCGAGAGTCGGGAGCGATAGAGCAGGATGCGGATATCGTAATGTTCCTTTACCGAGACGAAGTATATCATAAAGATACTGAACTAAAGGGCATCGGAGAAGTAATAATCGCAAAACAGCGACACGGCCCGATCGGAACGATCCAGCTCGCATGGTTGGGAGATTACACGAAATTCGCAAACTTGGAAAAATAAAAGGACAAAAAGGAAAAAACACTTCATCACTGCTTGCAGATGATGAAGTGTTTTCTTGCTTTTTGGACTCAAAACACCATGAGGATGCGAAATTCGAAGAATTTCATAAGCATCCTCATAAAAAAAGAACCATCACGGATGGTTCTTTTTTTATTCATTTAATTAAGCCTCTGAAATTGCTCCAACAGGACATGATCCTTCGCAAGCACCGCAGTCGATGCAAGAATCAGCGTCGATAACATATTTTGTATCGCCGGCTTCGATAGCACCTACAGGGCAATCACCTGCACATGTTCCGCAAGATACACAATCATCTGAAATTACACGTGGCATAGTCAACTTCCTCCTTGTAGAATAATCATAAATATAAAGGGATTTCTTTAAACCCTTTAAGGTATTTTAATACATTTGATTTACGAATACAAGCATTAAAAGGAATATTTGAAATTATTACAAAGTATAGTATAATAGGCAAATGAATATTTTGAGAGAAAAAGAACAGGTTATTATAATAGAAGAAACGCCTGACTTTCTGCTGGTTTACAAGCCGGCGGGGCTTGCCGTGCAGAGCAGATCGCTCACGGAAACGGATCTTGAAAATTATCTTAAAAATCAGGATAAAAACAGAAATTATCTTGCGATTATAAACAGGATAGACCAGACTGTCGAAGGTCTTGTGCTTTTCGCGAAGAATAATAAAGCGGCTGCAGAGCTTTCAGCGCAGCTAAACGACCATGTTATTAAAAAAGGATATCTTGCCGTAGTTGACGGCGTTCCGTCGGACCGGGAAATGAAACTTGAAGATTATCTTTTAAGAGACGGAAGGACAAATACGTCTGCGATAGTGCCAAAAGGAACCCCAAACGCGAAAAAAGCGATCCTTGATTTGAAATTAATCGGGACAAAAGGCGAAAGAAGTCTTGTCGAAATAGACCTTCATACCGGAAGGCATCACCAGATAAGAGTGCAGCTGGCAGGAGCGGGAATACCTATATCCGGCGACAGAAAGTACAACAAAAAGACAGGAGGATACCGTTTTCCGGGATTGTGTTCCTATAAACTTGAATTCAGAGATCCGAAGAACGGAAAAACGCTGGCATTTAAGATATTGCCGAAAGGTCAGGCATTTGAAGAATTTATGGAGCTTATTAAAAAATGAAAAAAATAATTATCAGAATAGCGGTTCTGTTGGGGATATTTATCGTAAGTCTGGCTGCGTTTATGATTTTATTAAATCACAGGCAGGTGATAAGCGTCACAAATATGGCTGAACCTGAGCTTCCGCTTTTATATGTAAAGCAGGCGGACGTGACCACAAACAGGATGTATGGATACAGGCAGGAAATCAATGAGTTCACGATGAGAGAATCCCTGACGCTGCTTCCCGTTGACCGAAATCTTTCTATAGAGATACAGCCCTATGACAAAGAGATAAAGTCGGTCACTTATCAGGTAACGTCGCTTGAAGACGGCAGTATAGTAGAAAACGGCAACATAAAAACCGTTAATAATACAGACGGATACATGACGGCCGATTTTCATATCGAAAATCCGATAACGATGGGACAGGAGTATATGCTCAAGTTTACCGTGGATACCGGTGACGGCAGCGGCATATATTATTATACGAGGATAGTTCAGCGTACAGGACAGAATCTGAGCTGGTACTTAAGTTATGTGGACGCATTTTATCAGAATTGTCTGAACAAAAATATGACGGATGAAATGATATCGCAGCTTGAAACGGAAAGCTCTTCGGTGAGCAGCAGCCTTCATTTTGTCACTCTTAAATCAGATAAGGAGCAGATAGCGTGGGGAGATCTTTCTCCGAGCCTCGAAAAGAAAGCTGTTCCGACGATTTTGGAAATAAATGAAACGACGGTAAGCATTAAGCTTGATTACATTATTTCAGTAAAAGACGCCGAGGGAAATACGGAATATTATACTGTTTCGGAATATTATCGAATGAGAAAAGCCCAGGATCAGGTTGTGCTGCTTGACTTCGAAAGAACGGTAACACAGTTTTTCAACGGCAATCTTCCCGTGCAGACAGAGGACGGACTTAACTTGGGAATTACAAGTAAGGACGTTGTGTTCGTGACGAATGATAAAGCTGATATCGCAGCCTTTGTTCAGGCCGGCGAGCTTTGGGTGTACAACCGTTCGTTGAATAAAGTGACAAGAGTTTTCAGTTATGCCGGCGACGATCATTTGGATGACAGAACAAATAATTTATCTTACGGCATATCTGTTTCGTCTGTGGCGGATAACGGCGACACGACATTTATAGTCTACGGATACAGAACAGCCGGAACTCGGGAAGGAACGGTAGGCATAAGCGTTTACAGATATTATGCCGGCGACAATACGACAAAAGAAGAGCTTTTCATCCCAATAAATGATACGTACCGGTTTTCTGATCAGGGATTGTCGAGACTCAGCTTTGTAAACAGCAAAGACAACTGTTTTATGTATTATGACAACACGATATATTCGATCGGGCTTGAAGACAAACAGGTCAGCGTGCTTCAGGACGAGCTTGACTGGCAGACGGTTTCGGTGTCAAATTCCCAGATGCTCGTTGCATGGAACGACGGACAAAAGGAACAGCTTGCGACAGAAATAAATGAACTTAATCTTGAGACGGGCGAAACAGTGACCATAAACGCGCCCGAGGGAGATTATATCAAAGTCCTCGGCTATATGGGAGAAGACATAATCTACGGTCTCGCCCATGCTTCCGACTGTTACACGGACATTACCGGTAACGCCGTATTTCCGATGTACAGGATCTGCATAAAAACGCCGGAAGGCGCGATAGCGGAAGAATATTATCTGGAAAATACATATATCACTGACATAACTATGGAAGATAATGTCATAGTTTTAAAACGTGTCTCAAATGCGGAAGGAAGGATGAAACAGATCGAAGACGATCAGCTGATACATTATGCCCCTGAACAGACTAAAGCGGCGGATGTCAGACTTACGGTAACAGAGAGACAGGGCACGCAGGTGCATCTGATTTTTGCCGCGTGGGGAGAAAGTTCAAATCTTCTTTCATTAAATACAAGATATCCTTCGGAATCAAACGACAATCTTCTGAATATAGAAGAGATGAATTACAGCAGGGATTATTATTTTGTGTATGCGAAAGGCGAATTATATGCGCTGTATACTCAGCTAAACAGAGCGATACAGGCTGCTGACAATTCGGTGGGAATAGTTTTAAACGACAGGCAGCAGTATGTCTGGGAAAGAGGAAATACAGCTGCAACGGCGATGATAGACATCGCAGGTATTCCGCAGGGACTGTTAAGCGCGCCGATTGAAGAGGAAGCAGTTGCGCAGGCGCTTTCGGAGGGTTATAATGTATGGAATCTGAGCGGATGTTCGCTCGATTCGATTAAGTATCAGATCAGCAACGGATACTGCGTTATAGGACAGTGGTCAGATACGGAAAATAAACTTATCGTCGGATATGACCAGTTTAATATCTGGCTGTACGACAGCGCGACAGGAGAGGCATATGCCGTGGCTTTTGAAGACGCAGAAGCAGCGTTTAATTCATGTGGAAATATGTTTATAAGTTATCATGAAAGATAGAAATGAGGAGGAATTATGGAAAAATTAACTACGATTAAAGAGCTTTACAAAGACAGCGCGAGTTTTATAGACAAAAACATCACTGTCGGCGGCTGGGTAAGAAGCGTAAGAGATTCCAAGACATTTGGATTTATCGTTCTTCATGACGGAACGGCGTTTAACACGCTTCAGATAGTATACGGAGATTCTCTTGAAAACTTTAAAGAGATATCAGCGTTAAACGTCGGCGCATCAATCATTGTTAAGGGAACGCTTGTGGCTACTCCGCAGGCAAAACAGCCTTTTGAGATTCAGGCACAGGAGATCACTATCGAAGGATTATCGACTCCTGATTATCCTATCCAGAAGAAAAGACAGACTCTTGAGTATTTAAGAGATTATCTTCATCTTCGTCCGAGAACAAATACATTCCAGGCTGTATTCCGCGTAAGATCTGTTACGGCTTATCTTATTCATCAGTTTTTCCAGGAGAGGGGATTTGTATATGTTCATACGCCTATTCTTACCGGAAGCGACTGCGAGGGCGCCGGAGAGATGTTCCAGGTCACAACAATGGATTTAAGCGACGTGCCGAAAACAGAGGACGGCGCAGTAGATTATTCAAAGGATTTCTATGGAAAACCGGTAAATCTTACTGTATCGGGACAGCTCAACGTTGAAGCCTATGCCCAGGCATTTAGAAGCGTATACACATTCGGACCTACATTCCGTGCTGAAAACTCCAACACGACACGTCACGCGGCTGAGTTCTGGATGATCGAGCCTGAGATCTCATTTGCCGATCTTGAGGATGATATGGAGCTGGCTGAAGCGATGCTTAAATATGTTATCGGAGGAGTTCTTGAACGCTGTCCTGAAGAGATGAACTTCTTTAACAGCTTTATCGATAAAGGACTTATCGACAGGCTTAAGAATGTAGTCGAATCTGAATTCGGACGCATAACATATACTGAAGCTATCGAGATTCTTGAGAAGAACAACGACAACTTTGAATACAAAGTAAAATGGGGCGACGATCTTCAGACTGAACATGAGAGATACCTTACGGAGCAGGTGTTCAAACGCCCTGTATTCGTGACTGATTATCCGAAGGAGATCAAAGCCTTCTATATGAAACAGAACCCTGACGGAAAGACTGTCGCTGCCGTTGACTGCCTCGTGCCGGGAATCGGCGAGATCATCGGCGGAAGCCAG
>CASDUB010000230.1 GCA_949283905.1 uncultured Lachnospiraceae bacterium
CGTCAATCTGAAGGTTATATAATAATAGATGAATTCCGTAATTCCGTATTATATAAGTCAATGTGGGAAAGCGAGAAGAGACTCATTCAGAAGCTTAATATCGCATGTATTGCTTCTTTAAAAGAAAAAGATGAAATCGTCGGCATTGTCTGCATTACGGAAAAAGAGCGAAAATCCGTATTTTCCGGTACAGATGTGAACAATATACGTACCGCATGTTCCATTGCCTCGATAGCTATCAAAAATGCTTCTTTATATGAGCAGATGTATCGTGAAGCTCGAATCGACAGCCTGACGGGCGTATATAATTATCGTGCTTTTATGGAAATATCTGCCGAGATGTTTGAACAATACGGAAATCAGGCGTTGGCGCTCATCTACATAAATATCGATGATTTTAAACTTTATAATCAGTTATATGGTACTCTTGAAGGAGATAAGGTATTAAAATGCATAGCTGATGTAATAACTACATGTATCGGAAATAACGGAAAAGTATTCAGAACAGGCGGAAAGATTTTTGCAATCCTTATTCCGCTTTGCGATGTAAGAAAAGCACAGGCTTATACAGAAGAGATTCGCGGTCTTGTTTATAATATCAACGGAAAGAATGATCGCACAGCATACAGACCTCTTACTATCTCAGCCGGAATTTGTGTAAGTCCGTTTGGTGCTTCAAATGTCGGCGAGCTTATTGCTAACGCTGATCTTGCTACATTTGCCGCTAAGGAATCGGGCAAAGACAAGATAATCATCAGACACGGACAGTCTCATTCTAAGATAAGTCTTATTGAATATGTGCATACGGTAGTAGAAGTGCAGGATCCTGCGTTTGAAAAGAATCTTCCTATAATCAACGCACTTACTGCAGCTATAGATGCCAAAGATCACTATACCTGCCAGCACAGCAATAATGTGGCTGAATATGCGGCTATTCTTGCAGCAAGTATTAATTTAAGCGAAGATGAGATAAGGATCGTATATTGCGCAGGTCTTCTTCATGACATCGGAAAAATCAGTATAGGAGAATCCATTCTCGGAAAAACTTCGGCTCTGACAGACAGTGAGTACGAGACAATGAAAAATCATGTAAATAATTCTATAGAAATGATCCGTCATCTTCCGGCTATGGACTATCTTATTCCTGCTGTTATCGGTCATCATGAAAGATGGGACGGAAGAGGCTATCCGCGTAAGCTCAAAGGCGAGGAAATCCCTCTTTATGCCCGCTGTCTTGCGGTGGCTGATATGTTTGATGCGATGACTACAGACAGACCGTACAGAAAAGGTCTTCCTGTTTCCGTTGTACGTGAGGAAATTTTAAGATCATCAGGAACACAGCTTGATCCTATGCTTGCCGAGAGGTTTGTTGAATTGATCGACAACGGCGAGATCAAAGTAAGAGACAGTGTACTTGATTAATATGAGTAAAATCCAAATGTTTAAGATGGGAGTATATGCTTCCATCTTTTCATTTATAGGAAAGGAAAAGCAAATGAAACAGATCAGGTTAGACAGATATCTGACAGATACAGGTGTCGGAACAAGATCCGAAGTAAAAAATATAATAAGAAAAGGACAGATAACGGTAAACAATGTTACTGTAAAAAAGCCGGATATTAAAATTGATCCGAATACGGATGTTGTATCATATCTTGGAAAAGAACTTGTATATTCGGAATTTCATTATTATATGCTTCATAAGCCGGCAGGTGTATTGTCGGTTACAGAAGATAAAAAGCAGGAGACTGTTCTTGATCTTTTAAAAGGAGTATCTGCTAAAAATCTTTTTCCCGTAGGAAGACTGGATAAAGATACTGAAGGACTTCTTCTGATAACGGACGACGGAACTCTTGCCCATAACCTGCTTTCACCTAAAAAGCATGTCGACAAGACTTATTATCTGATTGCAGACGGCAAAGTGGAAGATGAAGACATGAAATTGCTCTGTGAAGGCGTAGATATAGGAGAAGAAAAGAAAACCCTCCCGGCAGAAGCTGTTCTTAAATCGTATGATATGGTTAATAACAGATCCGAACTGCTGCTTACCATACGCGAAGGAAAATTTCATCAGATCAAAAGAATGATGGAAGCGGTAGGAAAGCCTGTTTTATATTTAAAACGTCTCAGCATGGGAAGCCTTGTGCTGGATGAAAAGCTTGAAAAAGGGTGTTTCAGAGAATTGACAATTGAAGAGGTTTCGAAATTGAAAGAATTCAATTAATACTATATAGTGTTATTATTTTTTGATGCAGTATATTGACAAAAATTCAAACCTAAAGTATAAGTTAGTTGATGCTAACTATATATTGAGGGGGATCATTATGACTGAATCGACAGACATATTAAAACTGCGTATTTTGCTCAGTTTCTTAAATGAAGTTCCGGATGTATGCACAGTTACCGGTTTTTCTAAAATGTTTGGTGAAGGAAAGCAGAAAATAAGCCGTGAACTGATGGCAATGGAAAAAGACGGTTTGATAGACAGAACGGATAACCGTCGTCCTGTTCTTACGGAAAAAGGAAAAAAATTGGCTCTTTACTATGAAGAACGGACTAATACTATACTGAATCATCTTTTGTATGAAGGATTGGATATTGACAATGCCGAGCATGATTCTTATATATGGGCGCTGTACAGTTCTGAAGCCGGATATGAGATCATTAAAAATTCCGAGCAGAGATATCATGCAAAATATTCCCTTCGTAAAAAAAGAAGTTTTAACGGAGGAG
>CASDUB010000231.1 GCA_949283905.1 uncultured Lachnospiraceae bacterium
TCCAAACTTTCACCTCACTCAATCTGATTTCGCCTGCTGCAAAAAACAAGTCCAGTAACTAACCCTGCTATTAAAACAATATCCATCACCGCGACACGGAAAATATCGGGCGTTCTTCCAAGACCGCCTATATTAATGATATTCAGGCTGCTCCAGCTTACAGGCGAAAAATAGGTGATCCGAGAATCCGAAAATACCGAAGAGCTGAAAACAATAAAATCCAGAATCACAAACGCCAATGCAATTAAAATTCCAAGTTTCACGGACTGATTTATAAAATTGCCCAAGAATATTATCAGGCCTATGATCATTACAGTTATAAACTCTAGCAGAACAGAAAAAAACACAGCCTGCATCGGAGTAAAATAGTCGATGATTTTTCCCTGAACAAACATATCGCTCAAATTAAACTGCATAATAGCGTCGGTTTTAGTCAGTGTCATTATCGCTTTTCCCCATTGATCCGAAAACTCAAGATGCGGAAAAAGCAGGATCCAGCTGAATAAGTAAATAGAAAGTATATAGATAATGCCTGCTCCCGCAATATAAAAAACCTTGCCAATGCACCATGAATTTCTGCCTGACCTGATTATTACCATCTGCTGTGCTTTATTAATAAACGGCGCATCACAAAAAAGTAGTATGGCCAAAAGCATTAAAATTAATTTATTAAAATTTTGTTCAAACAAAAAAAGAGGAACACAGGCATTAATTTTAACGCCTGTCGAAGCTAAAAAAGTTTTAACAGGATTAATCATCATAAAACAATATGTAAATATCGCAAAAAATACGATAAAAATCCTGTAATCGCCTATCCATTGTCTGAAAGAAAGAAGACAAATTCGACAGCTTTTTTTAATGAATTTCACCTGAAACCCTCCTTTTCATACGCCTGCAGAACAAAAATCCCGCAAATCCGCTTAATAACAAAAAGAAAGCTATCGAATAAAAAAAGTTTCCGAAAACTCCCAATCCTAAATCTCTGGCAAATCCGATTATCCCGATATTGATCATATAAGGACATATCGGAGTAGTCATCGTCAGAATATAATAAGCCATTATAACTGTCAGCCCCACCGTCATAAATATATTTGTAAAGTAGCTTGATATCAATACTCCAACCACCGCCCAGAAAGCATATCCTGCCGCCAAGACGCTCACAACCAGAAGAACATACAGGTATGGAAAATCAGAAGCCGCGAGATCACTGTAACCGCTCCATAAATTTCCTTCGTACTGCTCGCCTATAAAAGGTATTTTAAGCGAGAGTAGTCCAAGAAATATATGGATTCCTGCAAATGACACAAACCACGATCCGATAAAGCATGCGATTACTTTTGCCGCGGCATAATTTTTTGTACCTGTTCGTTCTATTGCCAAAAGTACATACTTGCGCTTCCAGTCATCCAGAAAAAGCGTTGAAAACGACAATGTCACACATAATATTAATATAAGATTCATATTTTCCGCCAATGCTATCATCAAATAATAAACTGTATCGTTTACTTCATAGATTCCGTTCATTTGAGCGTTTAATAACAGCACTATAACAATGCAAATCACAGAAAAATATGTCTTTGGAGAAATTATTATTCTGTAAAATTCCGATTTTACACTGCCACAAAGAGTTTTTATACTACTCAATTCCTAATTCCTCCCCTGTAATAGCCGAATAATAAAAGAACATATCAGTTCCTTCAACCTGACTGCCTGAAGTAACATAAAATACCCAGCATGGTGAAAGTTCATAGGTGATCGGACTTACGGAAACAACATCGGGCGCGTATATCAGCTCAATCCTGGTAATCTTTATAGGTTCGCTGACCATTACATCCTGAAACTTTGTTTCCGCTTTTTTAACGATCTGATCAAAATCATATATCGAATCAAACTTTTCATCATTTTCTTTAAAATCATAAATACCCTGAGCAGTTATTTCCTGCAATCCGTCTCTTGTAACAATCATTTTGATCACGCTTCCAGAACACAATGTTTTCCCTGCCAAAACGTAGTTTTGAGCCAGAAATGGTATGTTGTCATACTCACATCGAAATACTATATAATATCCCTCGTCTTCAGCTGTAAAAGGCTCGCTTGCTTTCGGAAACTCATCATCTAATTTTTCATATTCCGACGCAAGCGTTTCATAATCAAGAGTCACCACTTTGGGTTCTCCAACATTCTCAATTCCAAGCTCTGACAGCCACGCCTCTGCCTGCGATACAACCTGCTGTTTATCGAAGCCATCTATCCCATCTTTAGTAAATACCCCATTATCCAAATAACGATCATCCTTTATAATTGCCGAACTTAATACAAGACTGTACTGCTTCAACAAGCTTTTTCCTGACGTGTAGTTTATTTCTCCCGGCGCCAAAACTAAAGAGCCTCCATTACCGCCCTGATAGACCTGTACACTTTGTTCCGGCACCTCTGTATTCTGAGTAAATGTCTCACTATCCGATAATATTTTTACAACATTTTCATATTCAAATAACTTTCCCTGAGCCGACAGAGTTGTAAGATCTGTCGAGCGATTCCCTATATCAACCTGCGCATCTATGTCAGCTGACTCAACAGATTTTTGAACATCTGACGGAACATCTTCTAACTGAGTAATTTTCTCTTTACTTTTTCCACTATCATCAGAGCTGATGTTTGTTGTAGCCGTATCTCTTTTTTGTGTAGGGTAACAGCCACTGAACAAGAAAACCATCGTCATAAGAATCAACAATCCTAAAGCTTGTATGATTCTTTTATAATCTTTTTTATACATATATTATGCTCCTTATTTATAATCAGC
The DNA here is from genome assembly GCA_949283905.1 of uncultured Lachnospiraceae bacterium. Taxonomy (GTDB): domain Bacteria; phylum Bacillota; class Clostridia; order Lachnospirales; family Lachnospiraceae; genus Alectryocaccobium. Next base: position 2,804 of record CASDUB010000231.1, read on the forward strand.
TTAACAAATAAAAGGCAACCCTTTTTAGAATTGCCCTTCTGAATATAGCTTGAAAGCAACATCAACATTTTAAGAAGCCCATCTTCCGTTTACGCTAAAATATGGCGACGAATAAAACATTTGTCCTTCTAAGTAACGATTAGCACCTACCCAAGCATAGCCATTATTATATGGTATATATTTTTTTCCTAATACTTTTGCGCCATCATAGAACAGCGTTGTTGTGGCTTTTTCTCTTTTTCCAGTTTCTCTGTTATATCCTATCACGCAATACCCAACAGAATTACTTGTATTTGAAATCCTCAATGTAGTCACTACTGCATCTTCCGTATCTTCTTTTACGTTTACATCGCTTACTTGCGGTGAAGTTATAAAATAAAAACTAAATTCATCATTTTTTGCCGATACCATTACGCTGCTTCCTAATATAAGAGTTATTCCTATAATAGCCGCAAAAATCCTCTTTATCTTTCCCATATGAAATCTCCTTTCGTTTTGTCATCATGTGTTAGTTTTATGCTTTCTCACTATTTTTGTTTATAACATTATTATATATAATAACATTTGTCAATGTGATTATATTATTATATTTCATATGTCTTTTTTCTATTTGTCAATTTCAAATTTGCTTAAATTAATAATTATGTTGACTATTCTAAAAAACTGTTTATTATTAAGAATAACACAATTGATATTAGTAATAATATCAAATCTGAAAATGTTTTTTATTAATATAATATTATGAGGATTAAAAATGAAAAAACTTGGAGATGCCGAATTGGAAATCATGCAGGTTATATGGGAAGCAAAAGGCCCTGTCACATCAAAGCATGTACAGACACATTTAAAAACAAGAAGCGGTTTGCCGCTGTCTTCTGTCATGGCGACGCTTGCGACACTTGTAAAGAAAGGATTTGTCTACTGTGACCGCACAACACGTACAAATTTTTACAGCGCAGTTATAGATAAGTCTGAATACCAAAAATTTGAAAATGAAAACTTTTTAAACAGACTATATAATAATTCTTGGAAAAATCTTGTTGTAACTTTATTTCAGGAAAAAGTATTTTCAAAAAAGGATATAGAAGATTTAAAGGATGAATTAAAAAAATATGATGACAGAACAGATAACTAACTGGATTTTATCCGGACTCTTTCAATCAACACTTAGTATTACTCCTTTAATTTTGATATTTTTGCTTATCCACAAATTTTTGAAAAGAAAAAATCCGCGAACATGGTTATGGATATGGAGCTTTTTAGGTATCCGGCTTTTATTTCTGATACCAGTATATTTTCCCGCTTTAGGACACGCACAGGAAGAATATGAAATTATTCTTTCAACTTCCTCAACAGAAGTATTTTCGAATTTGAAGATACCTTTTGAAATACCTGAAACACACTGGATAAATATCATTTTCTTTTTATGGAGCATTGGCGTTTGCATTTATCTGTTAATAAAATATATAAAATATTTCTCCGTAAAAAAGTATCTGATCAATAACAGCGTATCATGCGGAACTCTTGTAGATTTATGTCAAAATCTTGAAATACCTGTATACAAAGAGAATTATGAAAAGATAATTGTAAGAGTTACTCCTAAAAATATCAGTCCTATGATATTGGGTTATAAAACAAAATATTTATTTTTACCTTCCATAGAAATAAAATGTGAAGACAAAAAGATGATTCTGTCTCATGAAATAACACATTTGCAGAATCATGATCTGCTTAAGAAAATATTACTCACTTTAATTTGCGGATTTCACTGGTTTAATCCGGCTGTTCATATATTTGCAAAAACATTTCAGGAAGAGATAGAAAAATACTGCGACTATAAAACAGTAAAAGAAAAGGATAAAGAATACAGAAAATCTTATGCGGATATGCTTCTCTTTTTAATTCAAACATCGCAATCTACTGATGTTTCAGTTAATTTAGTAAATAAGAGCAGCATAAACTCAATAAAAGAGAGATTTGAAATCATAATGAATCCTTTCAAAACAAAGAAAGTCATTCTGCCAATCATATCTCTTATAATATTAATTGCAGTTGCTCAAATTCCAACACAATGTCAAATATTATCGAAATCATTTCAAAATTCTTTTTTCCTTATACAAAGAATGGACGGATTATACGCAGATACAGAGATAATTGACTTTAATGATTTATATTATTCAAAACAAATAATAGGAGAGAAGCCCGATACGATTCTTCCTGTCAGATCACAGTCATCTATTTCTTTAAAAAATGGGGAATATATCATTTTCTATAGTACTGACGACGGAAAACCTTTTGAAATAAAACCTGGAGAGCTTTGTCTTGTTCAATTTCATTTAAATGCAAAAAGCAGATTAATAACAGGTCTTACAAACGGAACATCTGATCAGACAACCGACACTGATCCTCTTGTCGGTCTTGAACATACAACCGGCTATACCAGCTTTTTATACATAAAGAACTTCTCATCATCAACTACCATTAAATAATTCAATATATAACGGAGATTTAAAAATGAAGAAAAAAATAATAAGTATTCTTTTAATCGGATGTATGATTGCAGGCATTTCTGTAAATGTACTTGCGGAAGAAACAAACGAAACTTCTGCTAAAGAAGAACAGCTCGAAATGATATCACAAAAATCTAACAATATTTTTCAGTTTTCTGATTTATGCTGTGATACATATGACGCGGAAGGAAATTTAATATCTTCTGAGATCATTCCTTACAACGTGAATATTAACAATTCTATTTTAGGAGCAGGTCAGACTAAAAGCTATTATCCTTCTGGAAATCCAAACGGTTTCTATTTTACAGCTAACAAAATATTTTATGTTTCTTTAAATTTAAACCAGTCAGCAAATCTTTATACTTATTTAGAAAATGGAACTGGGGTTATGTCAAATGAAAAAAATCCATTTCTTGTACTAAAATCTTATGTTACCGGTTACCAACGGCTATACATAAAAAACAACTCTAATATCAGCGTTACTATAAATGGAACAATTATCTATTGATCAAAAAATGCGGCCGCAACTTCTGTAATCACCAGAAATATAGCCGCATTTTTTATGAAAAACCTCGCGGCAAAAATAAGAAGATTTTTAAAGAAAAAGAAGCATATTTCCTGAAGGGAACATCCGCAGCGTCGGCCCTTAATGAGCGCATAGCGCGAATTTAGTGCCGCTACGCGAGGA
>CASDUB010000232.1 GCA_949283905.1 uncultured Lachnospiraceae bacterium
GGCATATTCGCTCAGCATTATCTTTTCGTAAGATTCATGTTTCTCTTCAGGCATTATCCCCATACCGTTGTTTCTGTTTCTGCGGCTTACAGTTGAATCTAAATCAATTGTTCCTCCCGATAATTCTTTGTCTTCAGGAAGAAAAAAATTATAGAGTCCGAGATTTATTATGCTGTCGGCATTGTCAAGCGGATTTTCAAAATCATCAGGTATCTCTATATCCTGAACATCATCATCCGTTGTTTCATCAGCTTCCTCTTCTTTTTGTATCTCGGCATTCATTTTGTCATTTTCATAATCTTCCAAAAGTTCTTCCATATCCTTATTGTCGTCGAAAGAATATTTTGAAAGTATATCCGCGTTATTGCCGATATCTGTTCCCAGTTCAGAGAGTATATCCGTACCAACCTTAGCAAGGATCACATCCTGTATCTGCTCTCTTATACGCTGATAATTCATGTCTGTCGCGAGAACATATCCCGTAACTTCAGGCTTTCCTATATTTATTCCATATAGCTTTTCCGGATTAGTTCCAAAAATTCCCGCTTCGGGAGCCAATACTTTTTCTAATGTTTCATCCGCTTCTTTTGCCAGAACGCCTATCGAAAAATCGCTTTTCGAATATCCAGCGTCTATCAGCAAAAGACCATACTCATCAAAAAGCTCTTTATCATAAGTTGAAAACAGAGAAAACAACGCTTCATCAACAGCACAGGAAACCGCCGCCCTTCCGCATGAAACCCTTACGGAATTTATGCAGGCATATATCAGAGAAAGGATAACGCAAAATATAAGGCATACATAAACAGTGATACTTCCTTTATTCATTTTTTGTTTCTCCTTTCCCTGAAGATTTCGATCGTTTGTTCAGATCATACCGACTGGCTTTGTTTCGTCACTTTATCGAGAATATTCTGTACCACGGATACTATCTGACTCTTAAAAAGTACGACAAGCGCGATAAGAACGACTACTATGAGCACGATCTCAACCGTACTCACGGCATCTTCCGCCATCAGAAAATCTCTGATTTCTTTTTTTATCATCACTTTCACCCCCTTTTCGTCCAAAAATACTTTTTATACCCTTTATAATGAAAGAAATGCCGGGATCATCATCAACGCGAATACTATCGCAAGCATTAGTACAAGCGGCAAAAGCAGTTTCATCGACGCCGCGTCTCCCGCTGTTCTCGCCTGACGTTTCTTTTCTTCAAACGCGTTCATCACCTCCTGCTCCAGATTTTCAATGATATGACTGCCGCCCCTCTTTTGATTTTGTATCAGCGCGACGCTCAGTGATCTGTAATTTGGCAGAGCGCATCTTTTTGCAAGATTTTCATATGCGTCGGCCTCTGTGACCCCGTTTTCTATTTCATGACACAGAATTACTGCTTCTTCAAAAGCTTCATTTCTTCTAAAACCCGTTTCTTCTTTCTTTCGCCTTCTGTAATTATTTCCTATACTGTAAAAAGCGTTTCTCATCGAACTTCCCGAATACAGCAGAAGTATCAGCCTGCTGACCAGTTCCGGATAATCTCTTTTCAGTCCTTCAGCCCTTTGTTTTTTCTTTTCGTCTTCCTTTTGTTTTTTCGATATATTAAGGAAGATACCCGCAATAAGAATCAGCGCCGCAAGATAAGCGTATTTATCTTCAGAAGCTTCATACCATACAACTTTTTCTCCATCCACGCTGTCAGGAAGATAATAATTTTCTTCTCCCGCATCTTGATTTTTTTCATTTATTTCCTCAATGAGTTTTTCTTTTACAGTGCCGGTTAAAACTTTAGGATAAACCCGAAGTTTTTCTTCATATATAAATTCTTCCGACTGCAAGGATAATACGGCTTTAAGCGTAATATACGTGCCGTCTTTCGGGATATCTCCTCCTATCTTTCCCTGCCAGTCAAGAATGCTATTGTCAGAACTGTACCATTCTATCGAAACCGCAGTATTATTTCCTTCTGCCGGCAGTTTCATGTCGTACTCGATCCGTTCTGTGCTTTTATTTTCGCCAAGAATACGCTGCGTTAATACCCCGGCCTCGTCTTCCAGTATCTTTTCGCACTCTTCCTTCGAGTATTCTCTTTCAGGCACAGATACCTCGACTCTGATCTCTTCTGTTTTGCTTTCTTCATTTCCGACTTCAGCCACAAGTTCTTTTGCTTCGCTTCCGGTTCCGACTTCACTCTTTTTAAGATATTCGATGTTTTTTTCGGAATTTCCCGTCTCATTTAAGAGCGCTGCCGCAAAACACATGACTGTCCCTGCCAGTATGATTAAGAAATGTTTTCTGTCCCACATCTTCGCGGCGCGAAACATTATGACCAAAATAATTATTACTCCGCATATTTCCATAGTCTAAATGATTCCCATATTTCATACTTCGATATTTACTATTCTTTTTCCGAGATAATATGCTCCTATGTACACAAGAAGACATCCCGTCATGATGATTATTCCGGTTACATTTCCGTACAGCTGTTCAATAAATCCGTCAAACGTCAGTCTGAGATAGATTATCACCGCTGCCGGCATTATGCTCATTATTTTCTGCTCATAGGCTTTAGAGCCCAGGATCTTTTCTGTCTCATGCTTTGTTTCTATTTTTTCATTTATTATCTTTCTTGTATCCGAAAGCACTTTTACAAGGCTTCCCCCATGTTTTCTGGCCGTAATCAGCATTTCCGAAAACAGTCTTATGTCATCCATATCGCTTCTGTCGCCAAGATCTTTAAACAATTCTTCTATCGGCTTTTTTATCTTAAGGCCGCTGACCATAATTCTTAACTCATTCACGATTACATCTTTTTCTCCGTGAAGCTGCTTCATATCTTCAAGCGAACTTTTTATCGCGTTTTCCAGGGAATATCCGGCTCCCAGAGCTATATTTAACGCGTTCAGAAAATCGTTAAAGTGATATAAAAGCGTGTTTTTTCTCTTTTCTATAAGTTCCTTCTTCTTTTTCTTTAAATACACAGCGCATGTCACTGCAGAAACCGGCGCCGCGTAGATACTGTTATAGCAGAGCCAGCAGATGATCGCTCCGATTGCGGCTCCGGCTGCTCCATACAGAAAAATCTCGCCCTTTGAATAACTATATTCCCTGTAATCTGTTCTTTGCAGTTTTTCTGTTTTTTTGAAGTTCTTTCCGAAATTCAAGATATGCTTCATACTTTTCCAGCTTTCCCGTTTTGATCAGTTCATTTTTTTTATTCAGTTCGCCGTGTTCGCCGCGTTCGTAAAGAGTATTCATTTCTATTTTTTCACCGTTATACCCGACGACTTCCGAAATCTTCTCTACCTGCCTCTTGCCGTAAACATTTCTCTCAAGCTGAACGATCATCTCAATTCCCGCCGCGATCTGCTGCCTTATTACGGAAATCGGAAGTTCCGATCCCATACGAACCATGCTCTCAAGACGAAGCACAAGATCTTCCGGACTGTTGGCATGCACGCTTCCAAGACTTCCGCTGTGTCCTGTATTAAGCGCCGTAAGAAAATCCTCAGCCTCTGATCCTCTGACTTCTCCTATGATTATCCTGTTCGGTCTCATACGCAGCGCCGTTTTAAGCAGATCTCTGATAGTGATTTCTCTGCTTTCATAGAGATTTGCCGGCTTTGCCTCGAGCCGCACTATATTTTCCATCTTTTGAAGCTGCAGCTCCGCATTATCCTCTATCGTAACGATCCGTTCCGAATTCGGAATATATTCTGACAACGCATTTAAAAAGGTAGTTTTTCCCGTAGATGTACCTCCGCTTACGATAATGCTGTATCCTGCAGCCGTAAATTTCTTCAGTTCATCTGCCGCTTCGCGGCTGAGACTTTCTCTTCTTACAAGATCGTTTATCGTTATCGGACTGTCGGGAAATCTTCTTATTGTAAGTATCGGTCCGTCAAGGGCAACAGGCGGCACAACGATATTCACTCTGTCACCGTTCTTTAATCTTGCGTCTACTATGGGAGACTGTTCATTTATCACTCTGTTGCAGTCTCCGGCTATCTGCTGCACTATGTCATACAGCCGCTCTTCACTTGAAAAAGTCTTATCGTATTTTTTTATCTGTCCGTTCTTTTCAAAAAATATCTTTTCCGGACCGTTGACCATGATCTCGTTCACTTCCGGATCTTCCGCAAGCTCCTGCAGGATATCCAGCTTTCTGACAGAATAAAAAAGCGTTTTTCTATACTCTTTCTTCTCTTTTAAAGTGAGATGATATTCTCTGCCTTTCCCAAGAACGATATTGTCGATCTCTTCCATGATTCTTTTATCTGAAATATCGTTTTCCATATCGATATTGAAAATAAGATCACGGCGCATTTCTTCAAATAGTTTATTGTCCATGCTTTGAATCCTCTTTTAAAGTTCTTCCTGCACAATCTTTCTCGCATAATCTCCGAGTTCGCTCCATGACAGATTTTCCATATACTCATTGCCAAGCTTAGCCGCCTTATAAAACGGAATACGCAGCTGTTTTATCTTATTGTCATCTATCAGATTCATTTTTATATATTTCATAAATTCGGAAAACTTTGCCTCCGAAAGTTTATCGTCACGAACAGGAACATATATGCGGCTGCATATAGAAAATATCTCTTCCAGTCCGTCCACTTCATCTCCAAGATCAATGATAAGAATCTGATAATCGCTCAGCGACATGATGTTATCAAAAAGCCGCACCCACTCTTTTCCTTTGATACTGTGGATATCATCCGGCGATTCAGCCGGCGGAACTATGTCAAGATTCTGCCTCGTAACAGTCACTTCTCCAAGTTTGGAAGCAGGTGCCAGGCTCTTTTGCCCTGCATAATACAAAAGCTCGCTCAGACCTTTATCCCAGTTGTTTTCAAGGATTTCGGAAAGTCCGGAAAACCCTTCAAGATTCATATATAGAACCGCCGATTCTTTTGCCATTACCTGTCCTAAGGTCAGCGCAAACGAAGTCTTTCTTGTCCCGCCTACAGGAGTATAAACTCCTATTATCTTTTTGCGGCTCCTCCAGTCGCTCTTTTCATTTTTTATCGAGTTTTCCGCGTCATACAGACTTACGACTTCTTTAACGAGCCTGTCCGCGGAAGTGTATTTATACACGCTCTCTGCATACTCTGTTTTTTTGTCCTGTTCCTCTCTTAATAAAATGATCTTCTCTGTTTTTATGTTCATTACCTTTTCACTCAGCATGCCCTCTTCAATAAGAAGAACTTCTATCTCATTTTCTTCGGCAAACTCGCAAAGACTTTCCTCATTTGAAAATGCTACGGCTTTTAGAAGCAGCGAATTTTTTCTCGATATATATTCCATAAGCCGATGGGCATATTCTTTTTCCCTGTCGCATATCGCCAATACGTTTTTCATGCGTATACTCCTATAATCTTCAAAATCACTCCTATAAGCACCGGTATTGAAATATGGATCCTGGCTTTTCCCGCACTCTGTATTTCATAATCCGTTTTCACATTGCTTCCGAAAAATCTTCTAAAATAATCTTTCAGATAACGAAGTCTTTTTTTTGCCGTTCTGTTTACGGTCAGTATCATAACCGCCATAACTGCTGCCGCTATAAAGCTCCAAAGCATGCACATCAGAATAGAATCCGGCCCTATCCATGTTCCGAGTGCGCCAAACAGTTTTATGTCGCCTGCACCTATCATCCTGAAATAGAAGAAGATACCGAGAACAGCGACAGGCACGAGAAATCCGAACAGCGCCCTTATTATCCCCTCCGTGCCAAAGACGATCCCGTTAAATATGAAACCTGCGCC
>CASDUB010000233.1 GCA_949283905.1 uncultured Lachnospiraceae bacterium
TGATAACGGATCCGTTACAGGAGTTGTATTATCAGACGATACTGTTATAAAAACAGAAAATGTCATCGCAGCAATCGGACATTCGGCAAGAGATACCGTTCTGATGCTGCATAAACACGGCGTTAAAATGGAACCTAAATCTTTTGCTGTCGGAGTGAGAATACAGCATCCTCAAAAAATGATAAATCGGTCACAGTGGGGCGAAAATGCTCCTGAAAAACTCGGTGCAGCTCCGTATAAACTGACCTCCAAAGCCTCAGACAACAGAGGCGTTTATACTTTTTGTATGTGTCCCGGAGGATATGTCGTAAATGCTTCCTCTGAAGACAACAGGCTTGCGGTAAACGGAATGAGTTATTCCGGAAGAAATTCCGGATTTGCTAACAGCGCTGTTATAGTAACGGTAAATCCGGAAGATTTTACAGAATATGCTGATAATTCGCTGCCGGATGAACTGAGCGCCATTTCTTTTCAGAGAAAACTTGAGGAAAAAGCTTACAGTGCAGGCAGCGGAAAAATCCCTGTTCAAAGATTTAGAGATTTTTGTGATGATAAGATATCATCTTGTAATACGTTTGAACCATGTACAAAGGGAGAGTGGATCTACGCCGATGTCAGGGGAATATTTCCAAAATTCATTGTTGATGATCTGGCAGAAGGCATAAAAGATATGGGGCAAAAGATAAAAGGGTTTGATTCGGATGATGCGCTTTTGATGGGCGTCGAAAGCCGTACATCATCTCCTGTAAGGATCAACAGAGATGATGAATATCAATCTAATATAAAGGGATTATATCCGTGCGGTGAAGGAGCAGGTTTTGCGGGAGGTATTATCTCAGCAGCTGCAGACGGATTAAGAACAGCCGAAAAGATAATCGAAAAATACGCTCCGCTTGAATAACGGACTGAAAAGAGGGACAAAATGATCAGAAGGGCAGAAATAAAGGATATTTCAGGCATAAACAGATTACTCTATCAGGTAAATAACGTACATGAATCGATCAGACCTGACATTTTTATAAAGGACAGAAAAAAGTATAATGATGAAGAACTTGCCGAAATTATTGAGAATGATAAAACGCCTGTATATGTAAATACTGACGAAAGCGGAAATATACTCGGATATTGTTTTTGCATTTATCAGATACAGGAAGCAGATGAAAATATGCGGTACAGAAAAGTTCTTTATATAGACGATCTTTGCGTTGATGAAGGACAGAGAGGAAAACATATAGGAAAAGAGCTGTATAAATACGTAACTGCAGTTGCCGAAAAAAACAACTGCAGCAGTATAACTCTCAATGTTTGGGAGGGGAATGATTCCGCCCGTGCATTTTATGACAGATGCGGGCTCAAACCTCTGAAAACAACTCTCGAGAAAGTTTTATGATAAAATATGTCGGCAGCATTTAAAATTACTTAAGAGTTCCGACATCAGATATATGCTTTTTGATGGCATCGAATGATTCGTCGCTGATCACATGTTCAATGGAGCACGCATCGTTTGATGCTGTCTCTTCGCTTACGCCAAGCTTTTTGAGTACGGCGGAAAGGACATTGTGTCTTTCATAAATTTTATTTGCAACATTAAGACCTGATTCCGTAAGAGTGATAAAACCGTTTTCGTCAACATGGATGTAGTCGTCTTTTTTTAAAAGGCTGACGGCGCGACTGACGGACGGTTTTGAGTAATTCATATATTCGGCTATATCAATGGATCTTACATTTGTTTTCTGTTTGCTTAGAACAAGAATTGTTTCAAGATACATCTCGCCAGATTCGTGCAGATTCATATAATTATCTCCGTTATAATTTTTTATATCATCAGAATACATTATTTAAGAGATTCTTTCAAGAACAATTAGGGGGGTAACAATGAAAGAAAGCTTTTTTAAAAAATCATGGGTAGTACTTTTCGGAGCTTTGATATGTACGGCTTTGTGGGGCAGCGCTTATCCGTCGGTTAAGAGTGGATATGTATTGTTCGGAATCGATACAACCGATCCTGCATCGCTCATACTTTTTGCGGGAATGCGTTTTGCTCTTGCCGGAGTACTTGCGATCCTTATAGGAAGCATAGCTTCGAAAAAATTCCTTATACCGAAAAAAGGATCCTTTAAAATGGTCCTGTCGCTGTCTATGTTTCAGACAGTAGGGCAGTATGTATTTTTCTATATTTCAGTAGCAAATCTTTCGGGAGTGCGCTCTTCGATATTAAACGGTATGCAGGTGTTTTTTGCGATACTTGTTTCAAGTTTTATATTCAAGCAGGAAAAATTCACATTTTTGAAACTTTTTGGCATTATGATCGGATTTGCTGGACTTGTTGTTGTATGTATGAGCGGCGGCGGCAAATTTGAATTTTCGTTTACATTGCTGGGAGACGCGTTTATGATCTTTTCTACGATAGCAAACGCATTTTCTTCTTCGCTTATAAAGAAATTTTCACAGAAAGAAAATCCCGTAACATTATCGGGGTATCAGTTTTTGACAGGCGGAATTATCATGATTGCAGCAGGTGCGGTATTTGGAGGAAAGATTAACACTGTTTCACCGGCGTCATTATTAATGCTTTTATATTTAGGATGTATATCGGCTGTTGCGTATTCACTTTGGGGAGTGCTGCTCAAATACAACAGCGTATCTAAAGTCACGGTATTCGGATTTATGATACAGATATTCGGAGTGCTTTTTTCGGCGATATTCCTGAAGGAGACGTCTTCGCTCAACGTATATTGTCTGATAGCTCTTGCACTCGTATGCGTCGGCATATTCCTCGTTAACAGGCAGAAAAGCTGAATAATGCATTAAATGCCAGCCTTGAAACAGATTGATATGTATGATAGTATAGTGGGTTGAAAGAGAGAGAACGGAGCATATTTGAACATAAATTCTGAATATACTGCTGCATCCACAATGAAAGATCTGCCTTATGATATGCAGCCATATAAAAAATTTTCATCGTACGGACCGGAAAACATGTCTGATGCGGAACTTCTTTCAATTATTTTAAAATCGGGAACAAAAGGCGTTTCCGCCCTTGAACTTTCGGATATGGTCTTAAATCTGTGTCCGTACGAAAAAGGCTTTACCGGTATTTATCATCTTGGTCTTGACGAACTCATGAAACTGCCGGGGATCGGTAAAGTAAAGGCAATGGAATTAAAATGTCTCGGTGAAATCTCAAAACGAATATCGCAGAGAACTGCGCGAAAAAGGCTCAAGATCAATAATCCTTCTTCAATAGCTGATTATTATATGGAAAGTTTGAGCCATGAGGAGCAGGAGCATGTATATTGTATGATGCTGGATGTGAAAAATTCACTTTTGGCCGATGTATCTCTTACGAAGGGTACGATTAACTCATCTGTCGTATCAACAAGAGAAATATTCTTAAAAGCCTTTGAGTATCATGCCGTTTCTATTATTCTTGTTCATAATCATCCGAGCGGAGATCCGACACCCAGTCCCGAGGATATTGATCTGACTTTTAAAGTTAAAGAGGCGGGGGAAATTCTCGGCATAGGACTTTTGGATCATGTGATCATCGGAGACAGGACATACTACAGTATCTCAGAGCATTACAATATATAGGTCTTACAGGAGATAAAATCAGTGTTTTATCATCAGGAATTTGGTATAGATTTTGGTACAGATACGATTAAAATATATGATAAAAAAGAAGATTCTGTTACCATTGAAAAAAACTGCATAGCGGTAAGAAATCATTTCGATGTGATCGCAGTGGGAAACGAAGCGTATGAGATGATTAACAGAACTTCAGCCGATACCAAGGTTGAGACTCCTGTTGAATCAGGAAGGATACGTGATGTTCTTCATGCAGAGGCTATCATACATCAGCTTCTTTTTAAACATCATCATTATATAGGCTACAGACCTTCTATTTATTTTGCCGTACCGACAGACATGACGGAGATAGAAAGAAGAGCTTATGCGTCTATAGCAAAAAGAGGAAAACTGCGCAACTGCTTAGTTTATCTCGTGGAAAAGCCTGTGGCTGATGCGCTTGCTTTGGGGATACCGATAAAAAAAGCAAAGGGAAGCGTTATGATCAATATAGGGGCGTACAGTACGACCCTTTCCGCAATAGCTGACGGTCACGTTGTATTAAACAACACTGTTGATATAGCCGGAAGAAATTTTGACGAAGCCATAGTTGCAGCCGTCAGAAGAAAGAACAGACTACACATAAGCACACTGACAGCTGAACGTCTCAAAAAGATATTTATGTCTCTTGATGACGATTCTTTTGCAGGTGAAACAGCGGAAGGAATAGATGCTGATACGGGACTTCCGAGAAACGGTTACATAACATCTTCAACAGTCAGAAAACCGGTGATGGCATGTATAAAAATGATCACTGACGAGCTTTATAAATTTATGGAGCGTATTCCGCCGCAGATCAGAGACTCTATTGCTCAGGATGGCATTTATCTGATAGGCGGAAGCAGCCACATTAAGAAACTCAATGAGATAATATCAAAAAAACTTGATTATCCCGTTATTCAGTCATCTTTGTACGAAAACAGTACCATAAACGGTTTAAAAGAAGTCATTTCATATTCAGGGGCGAATAAGCTTGCTTATGCTCCGATGCAGAGGAAAAAATAAAATGAAAAAGAAAAAAAACTTTCGTATTACAAACAGAAATCTGCTCATAGCGATGACTGTCATATGTATTGGCCTTATAGCTCTTACGGCTACAAATATTATTTCAATCACACCCCTTAAGAATGCAGCGGCTGCAATTGTGCTCCCGCTTCAAAAAGGCGTAACGGAAGCAAGTTCATTCGTTTCAGATGCCGGAAGAAATTTGCAGAGCAAAGATGAATTACTGGCAAAAATAGATGAGCTTGAAGCGGAAAATGAAAAACTTAAAGAACAGAATATCATCGACAATGAGAATCTTCAGGAGCTGAAAAGACTCCGTGAGTTATATAAAACCGATACAGAATATTCACAGTATGAAAAGATCGGCGCCAGCGTTATTTCAAAAAACGCCGGCAACTGGTATTCGACTTTTATAATAGATAAAGGTTCAAACGACGGCATCAGCGTTGACATGAACGTTATTGCAAGCGGCGGACTTGTGGGACTTGTTACTGAGGTGGGACCTGACTGGGCAACAGTAAAATCCATTATCGATGATTCAAGCAGTGTCAGCGCAATGACGATCACAACAGAAGATACTTGCATCGTTAACGGAGATCTGAGACTTATAGATTCAGGAAAACTTGAATTCGATCAGATGAATACAGAAGACAGTATTCTTCCGGGAGAAATGATCGTAACTTCTCATATAAGCGACAAATACCTTCCGGGAATTTGTATAGGGACGATAACGGATATTACGGAAGATTCTAACCATCTTACAAAAACCGGATATATTCTTCCGGCTGTTGATTTCTCGAACATCAGAGAAGTACTTGTGATTAAGCAGTTAAAACAAAATCCGGAAAGCGAACAGCAGACGGCAGAATAGGAGTGTTAAATGCGTCGTAGAATTGTGACTTTTGTAATGATTTTAATATGTTTCGTTCTCCAGAGCACGCTGTTAAATCTGCTTTCTTTTGGAGGCATAAAACCCAATCTTTTACTTATTCTTACGGTATCAATGGGACTTATGCGCGGAAAGCATACAGGTCTGTGGGTAGGATTCATATCAGGACTGATTATCGATATTTTCTTCGGAAATTTGTTCGGCTTTAACGCGCTTTTATATATGTATATAGGATATATAAACGGAAACTTTTATAAGGTGTTTTATGATGATGGAATTAAAATACCCATGTTTCTTGTGGCGGTGAGCGATTTGGCATACGGTATGATTTATTATCTTATCCAGTTTGCTTTCAGGGAAAGATTTGATTTTTCGGCGTATTTTACCAGGATAATTTTGCCTGAACTTGTTTATACCGTATTATTTACACTTATTTTATATAAACTGTTTTATATTATTAACAAAAAGCTTACAGCAAATGAATTGGAGGAAAACGATTCACCTTGGCTTCTAAAATAAAAAAGAAATTAGAAAAACTCTTTTCGCACAGAGGCGTGTTAATGATATTCGTATTTGCTGCTTTAAGCGCAATACTTGTTACACGCATCTTTCAGCTTCAGATAATTCACGGAAGCGAATATGCCGAGAATTTTACGATAACGACAACTAAAACAAGAAAACTGACCAGCACCAGAGGTAATATCTATGACTGCAACGGAAAGCTGCTTGCTTATAATCAGCTTTCGAATTCCGTTACGATTGAAGACAACGGCAGTTATGATTCAGTCAGAGAAAAACAGCTTTCATTAAACGGTGAGATTTACAGGCTGATCAAAATAATCGAAGGCTGCGGCGATACTTTAGTTGATGATTTTCATATAGATATCGATGCTAACGGCAATTATGTATTTGATGTCGAACAGGGCACCGCAAGAGACAGATTCAGAGCTGATATTTACGGATACAGGACTATTGATGAAATGACTGCCGAGGAAGCATCGTCAACTCCCGATGATATAATAGGTCTTCTTGCAGGGGCAGACAGATTCGGCATTTATAATCAGGAAAATCCATATACCGAGGAGGAGCTTACTTCCCATGGACTTCCTCTTGAACTTTCTAAAGATGAGGTCTTAAAGATAATAAGGATTCGTTATGCTTTGAGTCTCTCCAGCTATCAGAGATATATGCAGGTTACCATAGCGACAAATGTTTCAGATACTACTGTTGCCGCTATCAAGGAAAATTCAGCTTCCCTGCAGGGCGTTTCTATAGAAGAGGATTCCATAAGAGTCTATAACGATGCAGAATATATGGCGTCTATAATCGGTTACACCGGTAAGGCTTCAGCCGAAGAGCTTGAAGAACTGCGTCAGGAAAGAGACGACTATGACAACAATTCGATAGTCGGAAAAACCGGAATTGAAGCATATATGGAAACAACTCTTCAGGGTACTGACGGATACGAAGAAGTGGCTGTAGACAATCTCGGTACCGTTCTTTACGAATATGAGGATTCGAGAGTTGAACCTCAGCAGGGAGATGATGTCTATCTTACTATAGATTCAGATCTCCAAAAGGCATGCTATAACATTCTTGAACAGCGTATAGCCGGTATTCTCGTTTCTAATATAGCATATGTAAAGACAGTGGAAGATATACCTGAAAACGAACGAAATTCGGATATTATTTATATCCCTATATATGATGTATATCATGCGCTTATAAACAACGGACTTATTGATATCGAGCATTTTACCGAAGATGACGCGACTGTTCTTGAACAGGAGATATATAACAGATATCAGGGTTATTTTGCCGATGTCTGCGCCTCTGTTACCGCCCAATTATCAGGAAGCTCACGCACTGATGTCAATAAGCTTTCGGCAGAGATGAACGACTATATGACATATATCGTTGATGATATTCTTATGAATACTCTCGAAATAATCGTTCCTTCGGGAGATTATGAAAATAATGAAGTTTATAATCAATGGATCAGCGAAAGCATAAGCGTTTATGAATTTCTTCATTACGCTGCAGCTAACGGATGGGTAGATCTTTCCCAGCTGTTTGAAGACAGCGCCTATGCCGATCCCAATGAGATCTTAAGTTCGCTGACGGATTATATAGTCAACTATATTACGGAGGACAAGGAATTTGCGAAGCTCGTATATAAATACATGCTTCTGAATGATTCTATTTATCCTGAAGAGGTAGTTCAGCTGCTTTACGATCAGAATAAACTTACTAAAGACGATGAAACTTATATGAAGTTCAGAGCAGGAGAGATGAGCGCCGCTGATCTTATTGTCAACAAGATCTCAAATCTTGAAATAACTCCGGCGCAGCTTGCCCTCGATCCGTGTTCCGGTTCCATAGTAATAACTGATCCGGATACAGGGGATGTAAAAGCGCTTGTTTCTTACCCCGGTTATGACAATAACAGGCTTGCAAATACAATGGATACCGATTATTACTGGCAGTTGTATGAGGACAAATCGACTCCGTTTTACAACAAGGCAACTCAGCAGCTTACTGCACCGGGTTCAACATTTAAGCCTGTTATGGCGGCAGCGGGTCTGTCTGAAAATGTAGTTACCGAAACAGAGTTGATCAATTGTGACGGTCTTTTCGGAGAAGGTCTTGTGGATGAGAGCAGCCAGGTTCACTGTTCAAATCTTTCCGGACACGGAGACCTTAACGTCATTGGAGCGATTCAGAATTCATGTAACGTGTATTTCTGTACAGTAGGTTATGACTTGGGATTAAATGAGAATGGGGTATATTCGAACAGTCTTTCACTTGAAAAGATACAGCAGTATTCATCTTATTTTAACCTTGATACAAAAACAAATATTCAGCTCACAGAGTCTTCACCTCATGTTTCCGATCAGATGGCTATTCCGTCTTCTATCGGTCAGGGTACTCATCTGTATACAACGACTCAGCTGGCAAGGTATACCGGTACGATCCGAAACAACGGAAAGAGTTACGATCTGAACCTTCTTGATAAGGTAACTGATTCTTACGGAAACGTTTTAAAGGAATTCGATTCTTCATTATCTAAAGAAACTCAGCTTGCTGATTCTGTATGGAACGATATACATGAAGGAATGAGAGCCGTTGTAAACAGCAACTCGATCTTCCAGGATTTTCCTGTGGAGCTTTACGGTAAGACAGGAACGGCAGAAGAGGATAAAACAAGACCGAACCATGCTTTATTTATCGGATACTCTTCATATGAGACGAACGAAGATATCGCCTTTTCGGTACGTGTGGCCCACGGATATTCATCAACAAACGCTGCCATTATCGCGAAAGACGTACTGAGTTATTACTATGGTCTTGAAGACGTAAATTCACTTATAACAGGTGAAGTTGCTACAGAAGGACTTTCAAGCGTAGTTACAGATTAATTTTTCAGGAGTATTATGCTTAAACAATACAGATTAAGAGATTACAATTTCATATTGGTTTTTCTTCTTATGCTGATTTCTTTTATCGGCGTGCTTCTTGTAGGCAGCGCCGAGGAATCATTGCAGACAAAGCAGTTTCTCGGGTGCATAGCCGGATTTATCCTGATGATAATCATTTCTTTTATTGATTACAGCTGGATACTGAATTTTTACTGGATAATCTACATAATAAATATAGGACTGCTGCTTTTTGTATTTGTAGCAGGAAGAACAGCAAAGGGAGCTGCCAGATGGATACAGATCGGCGGCGAAAACGGATTTCAGTTTCAGCCGACGGAATTGTCGAAAATATTGCTGATACTGTTTTTTGCCATGTTTTTTATGAAGCATAAGAACGATCTTAATTCATTTAAGACTATAGTTAAAGCGATCGTTCTGATCCTGATACCTGTGTTCTTTATATTTTCGCAGCCGGATCTGAAAAATACTATTACGATTACAATATTATTTTGCGTTTTATTTTACGTAGCGGGATTAAGCTATAAGATAATAGGACGTATCCTGCTTATCGTAGTTCCGGCAATACTTATCGTTCTTGGTCTGATAATATATACTGATATTCCGATCGTGGACGATTATCAGAAAGACAGGATCATGACATTCCTTAATTCCGATGAGGAAGAATATTCCGATTCGCACATGCAGCAGAATAACTCCGTAACGGCGATCGGAAGCGGACAGCTTACGGGAAAAGGACTTAACAACAGTTCCGTCATATCCTCGAATAAGGGTAATTTTGTCGCTGAGATTCAAAATGACTTTATTTTTGCTGTGGCAGGCGAAGAACTCGGTTTTATCGGATGTTTCTGTATAATCATGATATTATTCCTTATAACTTTCATGTGCGTTATAACGGGACTGCGTGCAAAGGACATTGCGGGACAGATCATATGCTGCGGTATGGCGGCTCTTGTTTCTATACAGAGTTTTATCAATATCTGTGTTGCGACAGGACTTTTGCCGAATACAGGAACTCCGCTGCCTTTCGTAAGTTATGGTCTGACATCTGTTATAAGTTTGTATATAGGAATGGGATTTGTTTTAAATGTAAGCCTTCAAAGAAAAAAACATGACGAAAAACTAGTCAATAAAAAATTATTATACAAGTATTGATGATTTCGGAGGCAGAGTAATCAACAATGTCAAAAAAATTTGCTAATACCATATTAATAATCATGCTTGTCGTTATCGTAGGACTTGGAGCAGTGTTTTTCTATATGCTTCACCTCAGAGAAACGTATGTTGATATTTCTTTCGGATATAAACCGGAGATCAATATGACAGGCCGTACTGTATCGGAGACTTTTGCGGAAGATTTAGTTAAATCCGATGCTAATGTAAGTATCGAAGGACTTGAAATGACATCGCCTTCGGAAAAAGCCCTTTTATTTAATATTGATTCCAATGAAGTCTTATATGCAAAAGGTATTTATGACAAAGCATATCCTGCCAGCATTACGAAAATAATGACCGCCATACTGGCAATGAAATACGGAAATATGGACGACGTCGTAGTAATGGAGGAAAGTGATTTTCAGCTGGAAGAAGGTTCGCAGGTAAGTGGTATGACAGCCGGAGATACTCTGACAATGGAGCAGCTCTTTAACGCACTTGTGGTTTATTCTGCAAATGACGCCGCAATGGCAATCGCGCGGCATATTAGCGGTTCTGTGGAAAATTTTGTAACGCTTATGAATCAGGAAGCTAAAAGCCTGGGAATGATCGGTACTAATTTTAAGAATCCCCACGGTCTGCATGACAACGACCATTATACATGCGCTTATGACGTATATCTGATGCTGAAGGAAGCTATTAAATATACGCAGTTTACTGACACGATCGGTTTAAATATGTATAATCTTACCGTCACCAGGGCTGACGGAAGCCAGGTATCTTTCAGACTCGATTCCACAGATAAATATTTAACAGGACAAAAAGAACTGCCTGCCGATATAGCTCTCTGGGGAGGAAAGACCGGTACGACACCGGAGGCCGGAAGCTGTCTTTCTCTTGTCATGCAGAATAAAAACGGAGTACCGTTTATTTCGGTGATACTTGGAGCAGATAACAGCAACATTTTATATACCGATATGTCTAATCTTATAAGTAATATCAATAACTGATCTTTTTAGAAACTGAACAAAATTTTGATTAATATTATCAATATTTATACTTTTTTAACTTGTATTTTTATGTATAATGTCCTATAATCATAGTAGTCATTAACTTAAATATCACTGATGGCTTGAAGGAGGAACTTAAATATGATTCAATTAATAGTAGGCGATAAAGGTAAAGGAAAAACAAAAATTCTGCTTGACAGCGCTAACGAAGCTATCAAGAGCGCGTCAGGAAACATCGTGTATATAGATAAAAGTTCAAAGAACATGTATGAATTAAGCAATAAGATCAGACTTATTGACGCTTCAAAACTTCCTGTGAAGAATTCAGATCAGGTTATCGGCGCTGTATGCGGTATTATTTCACAGGATCATGACCTTGAAAAAGTTTATATCGACAGCTTTTTAAAGATTGCACAGATTGAAGACAATACAGCTCGTCTTGATGAGATTATTGAAGAACTTCAAAACATCAGTGAGAATTTTAATGTAGATTTTATCTTAAGCGTGTCGGCTGATAAAAATGATCTTTCAGAAAAACTTCAGTCGCTTGTTATTGCAGATTAATAAAAAATCTTATAATTTACAATGTCAGGAATTTTTCCTGACATTGTTTATGTGCGGAATAAATCCGTAAAATCATAAAATTTAGGAAAGGAGATAAATGAAAAAAAAGAAGAGAAGATTTAATTTTAAGAAATTAAATATTCATTTAAACATCGGTACAGCAATATTCGGCATTATTTTTATTTATCTCATAATTACATTAATATTATTCGCGACAAAGAAAAATATTGAAACATATCAGGTCATAGCAGGACCTCTTTCCGGAAATGAAACTTACACGGCTCTTATAGTCAGAGATGAAGAAGTTGTCACTTCATCATCTTCGGGATATGTTAATTATTTTATAAATGAATCCTCAAAGATTTCAAAAAATGATGTTGTCTGCTGTGTGTCGGAATCAAAGGACGTCAATTTAAATAAAACACTTGATAATTCCGATTATTCCGAGATGAGAAATCTTTCGGCTAAGGCGTCAAATTCATATGACAATGTTAATTATGACGACATATACAGTCTTCAGTACAGTCTTTCGAATGTTATGTGGGATTCAGAAGCATTAATGGCGTCAGCAGGAAACTTTTATAATGCTTCCACAGACGGTATAGTTTCCTGTTATTTAGACGGATACGAATATTTTACCGAAAACGATCTGACATCTGATATGGGGCAAAATAAGGGATATAATTCCGAAAGACTCAATAACCAGGACAAAGTCGAAGTCGGCACCGAGCTTTACAAAATAGTCAAGAGCGAAACATGGACTATTTATTTTCCTATTACTGATGCTCAGACATTGAGCCTTGCGTCGATTCAGAATTTAGATGTTAAAGTAAAATTCTTAACGGATAATAATACTGAGACAGGAAAGCTTTCATTCCTGACAAACGGAGAGCAGCGATTCGGAAAGATTACGCTTACAAGCGGAATGTACAGATATATCGATGAACGATTTATCGATGTTGAAATCGTCAGCAATATCCAGACAGGTTTAAAAATCCCTGTTTCATCTGTAGTTACAAAAGATTTTTATACTGTTCCATCGTCATACCTTACTCAGCAGGAGGGAGAGGACGGCCTTCTTAAAGAGACGAGAGGAAAAGACGGGACAAATACAACATCCTTTGTTCCTGTAACGGTTTATGAGAGCGTTATGCCTGAAGGAGCTGCAGAAGAGCTCTATTATATTGACAAGAGTTTATTTGATGAAGGTGATATCATTATCAAACCAGACTCCAATACGAGATATACGATCCGTGATACGGCAACTCTCGAAGGCGTTTACTGTGTAAACAAAGGATATGCTGTATTCAGAAAAATCGAAATACTCGATAAAAATAATGAATTCTGCATAGTTAAAGAAAGAACAAGCTACGGACTTTCCCTTTATGATTATATCGTTAAGGACGGAACATCCGTAGATGAAAATGATATCGTAGCATAAGGGTATTAAAGATCATGTTAAAGGAAAATTATCATCAGGTAGAAAAAAATATTACGGAAGCCTGTAAGAAATCAGGCAGAAAACGTGAAGAGGTTACGCTAATTGCCGTCAGCAAAACAAAGCCTGCAGAAGATATAGAAGAGATCTACTCTGAAGGCCAGCGTGACTTTGGCGAAAATAAAGTTCAGGAAATGGCCGCAAAAGAAGAAATTCTTCCTAAAGATATCAGATGGCATCTGATAGGACATCTTCAGCAGAATAAAGTCAAATATATTATTGACAAAACGGTCCTTATACATTCCGTAGATTCTGTCAGACTTGCGCAGACGATCAGTAAAGAAGCGGTAAAGCATGATTGTACCGCAAATATTTTGATTGAGGTAAATGTCGCACAGGAGGAAACTAAATTCGGAGTTTCTGTAGAAGAAACGCTTCCTCTCATTACAGAAATTTCGGAGTTACCGAACATAAAAATATGCGGTCTTATGACAATCGCACCTTTTGTTGACGATCCTGAAAAAAACAGACCGATTTTTAAGAAATTAAAAGAATTAAGTGTTGACATTGCACAAAAAAATCTCCATAATGTTTCTATGGGTGTGCTCAGTATGGGGATGACTAACGATTATATGGTCGCAATAGAGGAGGGCGCGACTTGTGTAAGAGTTGGTACTGCTATATTTGGTGAGCGCCAATATATAAAGGGGTGAATAAGAAAACAATGGGCGTATTTGATAAGTTTATGAATGCAATTCGTGTCAATAACGACGAAGATTACGATGATGATGAATTTTATGATGAAGATGACGAAATAGAAGAGGACGAATACGATGATGAAGAATTTGAAGAAAAACCTAAAAAAGGTTTCTTCAAAAGAATCTTAGGCGGACGTTCCAAAAACGACGAAGATTATGATGATTATGACGATGACTTTGAAGATGATTATGAAGAAGAGACAAGTCATTCAAAATCATTTTTCAGCCGTAAGAAAGAAGCTGAGCCGGAGGAGACAACTTCAAGAGTTCATGCCGGAGCTTCATCTTCGCCAAAGGTAACTCCTATGCGCAGACGTACGGGAAAAACAATGGAAGTTCATGTTATCAAACCTGCTAATATGGAGGAGACAAGAGAGATTGCAGATACTCTCCTTATAGGATGTACTGTTGTATTGAATCTTGAAGGACTTGACGTTGAGATCGCACAGCGTGTTATTGATTTTTCATCGGGCGCATGTTATTCGATCAACGGATCTCTTCAGAAGGTATCAAGTTATATCTTCATTCTCACACCGCAGAATGTCGGCATAACAGGAGATATCACAGATATCTTAAACAGTTCGATACCTGCTATGAGAAATAATCTTTAATTAGTAAAATTTATGGACAAAGGTTCATTCCTTTGTCCATTTTTTGAATAACAGGGGGTTATATGAGCAAATATAACAGAGATGATAAAGGCATATCATCATTGCGTTTTTTTATATATATTTTTATAACTTTAGCCGTTCTTACATTTATTGACAGGCTTACAAAATATCTTGCGGTTGCATTCTTAAAAGGTACAGAAGGCATATCTCTTATAGACGGAACTTTAAAATTATATTATCTGGAAAACCGAGGAGCGGCGTGGGGAATGCTGGAAGGAAAGCAATGGGTATTTTTTATTCTTACTACTGTATTTATAATCATCGCCGTTTGGTTTTTTGTGAAAGTTCCTAAGAATAAATACTATCGTATCCTCAATATAACTGTAACAGTCCTTCTGGCAGGAGCGATCGGCAATTTTATCGACAGGATAGTAAATCAGTATGTTGTAGATTTTATATATTTTGAATTGATAGATTTTCCTGTTTTTAACGTCGCTGATATCTATGTTACGATTTCTGTTATATTGCTGCTGATCCTGCTTCTTTTCAAATATGGAGAGGGAGATTTCTTCTTTTTATCTAAAAAATCTAAAATAAGTAATGAGAAAGAACTGTCGGATGAATAAGATTTGTTTTAATGTCGGCGAAGAAGATATATTGAAAAGGATCGACTCTTATTTAACTTCGGAGCTGGAAGGCTTTTCCAGATCCTTTCTTCAAAAATGTCTTAAACAGGGACTTGTAAATGTTAACGGCAAAACAGTAAAGGCAAATTATAAGCTTAAAGCCGATGATTTTATCGAAATCGAGATACCTCCCGAAGAGGAACCGGATATTAAAGCGGAAGATATACCGCTCGATATTATCTATGAAGATGAGGATCTTCTTATAGTAAATAAACCTAAAGATATGGTCGTTCATCCTGCTCCCGGGCATTACAGCGGGACTCTTGTAAATGCATTGATGTTTCACTGCAAAGACAAGCTTCCGGGTATTAACGGCGTTTTAAGACCGGGAATAGTACACAGAATAGATAAAGATACGACAGGCGCGCTCGTAGTCTGCAAAAACGACAAAGCACACAGATCTCTTGCAGAGCAGCTTGCAGTCCACAGTATAAACAGACGCTACAGGGCTATTGTACACGGTCATTTTAAAGAAGATGAGTTTACTGTAAAAACGACTATAGGAAGACATCCCGTAGACAGAAAAAAGATGGCGGTAAATGTGCCAAACGGAAAAGAAGCGATAACGGATGTTAAAGTACTTCAGGAATTAAAAGGTTTTTCATATATCGAATGTACGCTTCATACCGGTCGGACACATCAGATCAGGGTTCATCTTTCGTCTATAGGTCATCCCGTATTGGGAGATGATGTATACGGTCCGAAGAATTGTCCTGTAAAAAATCTGACCGGTCAGACCCTGCACGCATATATGATAGGCTTTGTTCATCCTTCTTCCGGTGAATATGTTGAATATTATGCGCCTTTACCCGAGTATTTTGAAAATTTATTAAAAAAACTTTCATGATTTCTTTGATATTTCACATTTTATGATATAATAGATACATGAGTTATAAGGAGGTATTGCTATGAATACAGTCATTACTATAGGCAGAGAATTTGGTTCAGGAGGACATCAGATAGGAGTAGAACTTGCGAAACGGCTTAATATCCCTTGTTACGACAAAGAACTGTTAGAGCGTGCTGCAAAAGACAGCGGTTATGCAAAAGATATTTTTGTTTCTCAGGATGAAAAACCGACAGGAAGCTTTCTTTTTTCTCTTGTAATGGATTCTTATTCTTCTACAAGATACGGAGCTAATGTTTTGTCGGACATGCCGTTAAATCAAAAGGTATTTCTTGCCCAGTTTGAGACTATAAAGAATATCGCCAATAACGGTCCGTGTGTTCTTATAGGACGCTGCGCCGATTACGCTCTTGAATTTGATGACAGACTTCTTTCTGTTTTTCTTCGTGCAAACATTGAAACAAGAATCAGAAGAATTTCCGCGCTTTATGAACTGACGCCTGCAAGAGCACGTGATAAGATCACTAAAGCAGATAAAGAAAGAGCAAGCTATTATAATTATTATACAAATAAAAAATGGGGAAGCGCACAAAGCTACAATCTTGTGATCGATACGGGACTGTTCGGAATAGACGGAACTGTTGACATGATCATGAAGGCTATCGAAGAAAAAGAACGCAGCGATAAGCACAATATCTTCGAACAGCCTATGTATAGTTCTATTGATAAATAAATCATAATGATGAATTTTAAGAGCCCTGTATATCA
>CASDUB010000234.1 GCA_949283905.1 uncultured Lachnospiraceae bacterium
TCTTTTATGTAAGCAGGTCCGATAAGCCGCTCATATCCCCAGAAATCACAAAATTTTGACTGTTCGTATATAATGCCGTCGGCATTAAATTCTTTAGCGTATTTTATTATATCTTCATGACGCTGCATGACTTTTTCCTGAGACATAAATCTCGGACACATATTTGTATCGAGATAATATCTGCAGACCTGGTCAAGGGCCGGTTCATCGTCATTTAAGGGTATTCTGATTCTTCCGGGAATTGTACCGAAGCAGTATCTGTCGGCGGCAACATAAGCGCGGCATGATTCCATTATTTCAGAAAACGCGTAATCGTCAAGTTCGGAACCTACCACCACAAAACGGGCGCGCCATTTTGAAGTTTCATCCTTTTCCCTTGTTCGCAGGTCTTCAAGGGTTTCCTTCAGATACGGAAGAATAAGCGAAGTAGGACATGCATAAGACACAAGGGAAAGAATATGCATTTCACGCGGGGTTATCTTCGGATTGCTGTCTTTTCGCATTTCAGATATTTCTTCGAAGATGGAACACATTTCATTGTGCTCTTTAACAGCTTTTTTTATCGATTCGTCAGAGATGTCAATGCCGTATTTTTTATTAAGAGGTTCAAGAATTTCTGCTTTAATTTGAGTAATATAATGTTTAAGCCCGTGTTCTGAAACCTTAAGGGGTGCGTCTATTATTCCGTGTCCGAATTTTTCATTGTCAATAAGTTTAAGTTCATGAACATTTTCGACAACACGGTTCATCTGCTGACATGTTTCGGAAGAGCACCAGTAATCAATGAAATTATAGCCTCCTTCAAATGCTCTTTCAAATAATGCTCTTGAATAGCCGCATATGAAGGATGACATGTAATACTGCGAAATATCAAGAGAGCCTGTTCGTGGAGCTCTGAGTCTTACGCTGAAAGCTCTGTCTAAATTTAACAGAACTTCAGGAACATAGTAACATGTATACCCGACGGCTATATTCCCTTCGTTTTTAGACTGACGCACAAGGGAATTGTTTGCTTCTTCAAGGAGCTCTTCATAATAATGGATATGTTTTAAATCTTTCATTTATACGCCGACTGCCTCCAGTATATCGGATAAATTTTTAATCGTAATGCTGTCATCGGGAAGGGCAAGAACGCTTTCTCCTTTTATATCGAGAAGTTCAAGATTTTCGTCTTCAGGTATAAAGCCTGCAGGGGACAGACCGGTAAAATCGATCAGATCAAGATTTTTTTTATTTCGTACTCTGTTGATAATTGTATGATCTTCAGAAAACATCTGAAGGTCTGCGGCAACCTTTTTTATCGTTTTGATAACATCGATACCTTTTTTTGATGAGTCGCTGACAAGCATAAGATCTGTAACTTTTTCCATGACACGTCTGTTAACCTGTTCGATTCCTGCTTCACCGTCGATCACTACATAATCAAAGCTTTCTGTAAGCTCAGAGATTATATCTTTTAAGAATCTGTTGACAGAGCAGTAACATCCTGCACCTTCGGGTCTGCCTATGGCGAGAAAACAGAAATCACCGTTGTCTGTCACAGACTCGGTGACATCATAATGAGCTGCATTCATCACTTCAAGGGCTGACGGTTTGTTCGGTGAAGTAAATTCGTCTATAAATTTGAGCCGCACATCATTGACTGTGCGATTTACTTTTATGCCGAGGGCTGTTGCAAGTCCTACAGCAGGATCGGCGTCGATAGCCAGTATCTTTTTATCTGGGTGACGTTTCACAAGAAGTTTGATAAAAAGTGCGGAAAGAGAAGTTTTTCCGACTCCGCCTTTTCCTGTAAAAGCAAATATACGTTCAGCCATAAATTTATTTATCTCCGTTAAATAATATTTGTAAAATATCAATTATTCAGTATACATTTCGGTTTTAAATATCTCAATAATTTTAAGTAAAAAAATTAAATAAATTTTAACGACTGAAGGAAAAGTTTTTGAATGAAATGATCCGGTTTTCGTGATATGATATCAGAATCCGTAGAAAATCACTCAGATAGGAGAGATCAATGATCGATTTTATATCAGCAATAGAAACCGAAGCGCTCTTGGCGATACAGTCAATAAGAAACGATTTTCTTAACAGAATACTTACAGCAATCACAAAAACAGGCGATCATGGATGTATCTGGATAATCATCGCAGCTGTCTGTCTTGCTTCATCGGTGACTTTATTTATAATAAAAAAGAAAAGAAGAACAGATCTTTGCGAGCTGACTATAGGTTTTTCGCCTGCTTTCGGTCTGATCATTTCATATATTTCATGCAATCTTATATTAAAAAACGCTGTTGCGAGGATAAGACCATACGAAGTCATTGAAAATCTTAATATTTTAATACCTAAAGAAGCGGACGCTTCGTTTCCGTCAGGTCATTCTTCCGCCGCATTTGCCTGTTCGATAGCGCTTTTAGTATCGCTTCCTAAAAAATACAAATGGATAGGCGTGATTGCCGTGATATATGCGTCGATAATGGCGTTTTCCAGATTATATGTGGGAGTGCATTATCCCGGCGACGTCATCGGGGGAGTTTTGACAGGAACTGCTGCCGGTTTGGCGGGAACTTTTCTCGCGGCGAAAATACTCAAAAAGATTACCAATAGCCGAACATGATCTTTAAGTAAAAAGTGAAAAAGTGACAAACTTAAAAAAGCACCTTGCAGACTATTATGAGATATGATAGTATCAAAATACAAATGAATAAGAGGCGTTATACGACTGACGGATAAGTGGAATTAACCACATGGAGTATAACGTAAGCGACCGGCCGTCTGGGTATACTGAAA
>CASDUB010000235.1 GCA_949283905.1 uncultured Lachnospiraceae bacterium
CCGATAGAAAATACCTTCGCGTACTCAAACAGATACAGATAATCCTGTATCATAAAATATTTAAATTTTTCTTCTGATAATGTTCCGTCGGCAATCCCCAAAACAAAAGGATGAGTATAAAACTCATCCCAGATCTTGCTGCTTCCGCTTAAAATTTTGTCAGATACAGTATAGTTCATAAACTGATACCTCTCTTTCTGAAATTGTAAGCGCCTTCACCGCAAGAACCGGTGATCACCAATGTTTCTTTTTTTCGCATCTTTCGATACCTCCTCGCATTGGTTTTTATATCGCGGCCTAAGATGGTGCCCCTAATAGACCGCTGTTATGTTGTGAAATAAAAAAGGTGACGGATAAACCCATCACCTGTGTTGTGTCATTCGCGTATTTTCCTACGTTGGCATTATCCAAATCAGGTTATGGGTCACGGTGCTCCGACTCTCAGCCTACCTGCGTAAGCTCCCCTTTTTATATTCGGATTATATGCCTGTACCGTATAAAAGTCAATTGTAAATATTGCTGTTTTGTCCTGCTTTACCCGGCTTGTTTCACTTGGACGCGGCTGCCTCTTTTATCGCTTTTGCCAACTGATCCGCGCACGACGTGTTTTTGAATCCGCATGTATTTCCTTCAAGCTTTGAAATAACGTCTTCTGCTTTCATTCCGTCAACAAGCTTTGAAACGGCTTTAAGATTCCCGTCGCATCCGCCTGAAAATCTTACGTTTTTTACGATATCTCCGTCCAGATCAAATTCAACCCTTACCGAGCATGTTCCCTTGTTTTTATGTTCAAAATGTTCCATAATCCGTCCTCCTCGTATATTCTCCTACGACACTTTAACCCTGCGTACAACCGTCTATAATAACTCACACTTGACAGCTGATGCAAGTCTCATTATAATCAGTACGTAAAATTTTTGAGTGGACTTTTCCGGACTTGATCATCTTTTTGCCACACAGTTATCTTTTGGTGACTGCGTGGTTTTTTTATGCGCGTCCGGACAGTTAAAATCTAAAATCTTATCAGGAAAGACGAGGAATATTATGAACGAAACTTTTATGAAAGAAAAACCGGTTCTGCCTCTTATGCTGTCTATGGCTCTGCCAATGGTTATCTCCATGATGGTCAATTCTCTTTATAATATCGTAGACAGCTTTTTCGTGGCTCAGATCAGCGAAGACGCTATGACTGCTTTGTCGCTTGTCTATCCGGTACAGAACTTTATCAACTCCGTCGGAATCGGTTTCGGTATAGGCATCAACGCCGTGATAGCTCTGTTCCTTGGAGCCGGAAAGAAAAAAGACGCCGACCGAGCGGCAAGCCAGGGCATGCTTATGTCTGTTGTACACGGCATTGTGCTGATGGTTATTTCTATCGCCATCATGCCTTCATTCTTAAGAATGTTTACGTCGTCTTCAAATATCATTGATCTCGGCGTCCGCTATTCCAATGTCGCATTTTCCTTTTCTCTGGTAATCGCGATAGGGATGACTTTCGAAAAAGTATTCCAGGCTGTGGGACGCATGAAGGTCACAATGATCAGCCTGATGCTCGGCTGCATCACAAATATCATACTTGACCCGCTGATGATCTTTGGAATCGGCTTTTTCCCTGAGATGGGAATAGAAGGCGCGGCGTTGGCTACGGGAATCGGACAGGCAGTTTCCCTTGTTATCTATCTCGGCGTTTACTTTGCGCGTCCTCTTTCCGTTACTATCACAAGAAAACTGATGAAGCCCGAAAAAAGCATTCTTCTTAAGATCTACGGTGTAGGCATTCCGGGAACGCTCAATATCGCGCTTCCCTCTTTCCTCATCTCGGCTCTTAACGTGATTCTGGCAGCTTATTCCGAGGTTTACATTCTTGTGCTCGGAGTATATTACAAGTTGCAGACTTTCCTGTATCTTCCGGCCAACGGAATCGTACAGGGCATGCGCCCCTTGATGGGATATAATTACGGTGCAGGCGAACACAAGCGTGTAAGGCGTATCTATCAGACCGGTCTTTTGATGAGCATTGTAATCATGGTGGCAGGAACGATCGTTTGTCTCCTGATACCGGGACAGCTTATGGGTCTGTTTACACATACAGCCTCCACCATACATGACGGCGAGATCGCGCTTCG
>CASDUB010000236.1 GCA_949283905.1 uncultured Lachnospiraceae bacterium
AAGTTTAAACCTGCGCGACAGTGAATTTGTGGCTATCCTTGGGCCGAGCGGTTCGGGAAAGACCACTTTGCTCAATATAATAGGAGGTCTTGACCACTACGACAGCGGAGACCTTATCATAAACGGCATATCAACAAAGAAATACCGCGACAGAGATTGGGATTCGTACAGGAATCATTCGGTAGGTTTTGTATTTCAAAGTTATAATCTTATACTTCATCAGACGATATTGGCAAACGTTGAACTTGCCCTTACGATATCGGGAATCGGCAAGCGTGAACGCAAAAGAAGAGCGCTTGAAGCCCTTGAAAAAGTCGGACTTAAAGAACAGGCCCATAAGCTTCCAGGGCAGCTTTCGGGAGGTCAGATGCAGAGGGTAGCCATTGCCAGAGCTCTCGTAAATGATCCCACAATACTTCTGGCCGACGAACCGACAGGTGCGCTTGACAGCGACACGAGCGTGCAGGTAATGGAACTGTTAAAAGAGGTGGCCAAAGACCGTTTAGTCGTTATGGTAACTCATAACCCTGAGCTGGCGAACGCTTACGCCACAAGGATAATAACTTTGCGCGACGGAAAGATATGCTCTGATTCGGACGAACTTCCGGATTCAGAATGCATACATCCGTCAGAGCAGATATCATATAAAAATATGGGAAAGGCTTCCATGTCTTTTCTTACGGCTCTTTCGCTCAGTTTTAACAATCTTAAGACGAAGAAAGCCAGAACATTTCTCACATCCTTTGCCGGATCTATAGGAATAATCGGTATTGCGCTTATTTTATCGGCGAGTGCGGGAGTAAACGAGTATATCACGGCGGAGCAGGAGGCCATGCTGTATGCTTATCCTCTTGAAATAATGAGCACAAGCTTTGATATGACTTCATTTTTTACGCCGCCTTCATCTCAGGACGATGATTCTGAAGAGATAGGAGTCAGGGAGACTCTCACGAAGCTCTTTTCTAATGTCGGTTCGAATGATCTTGAGTCGTTGAAGTCTTATATCGAGAATGGCGATTCCGGCATTGATGATTATGTAAATGAAATAGAATATACGTATAACATAGATCCGCAGATATTTCTTGAAAACGGCGGCGAATACCGCCAGGTAAACCCGAACGCTACGCTTTCGGGCATCAGCACAGGTATATTTTCGGCTGATGTAAGCCCCATTTCATCGCTTTTTGCGACAAATGTGTTTTTTCAGCTTCCGGAAAGCGAAAAAGTATATTCCGATCAATATGAACTGGCGGCAGGAAAGCTGCCGGAAAATTATGACGAGTGTGTGGTAGTGCTGAATACATCCGGCAATATAAGCGATGTTATGATGTATGCGTTAGGATTGAGAGAAACCCTTGAGCTTCAGGAAATGGTCACCACTTTTCTTGACGGCGGTATCGCCGAGATGCCGGAGGATTTCGGAACATACTCATATGACGATATACTTGGAACAAAGTACAAGCTTGTTAACGCCACAGACTACTATGAATATGACAGTGAATATAAGGTATGGGTCGATAAAACTAATGATAAAGACTACGTAAAGTCGCTTGCAAAAGACGGAGAAGAGCTGGAAGTAGTCGGAATATTAAGACCGGCTGAAGGATCCCAGAGCACACTGCTTGAATCAGGCATCTATTATACAGCGGATCTTACGGAGCATGTGATCGAAAATGCCTCAAAAACTCAGATAGTTAAAGATCAGCTTGATAATCCGGATACGGATATTTTTACCGGTGATGAATTCGGAGACGAAACAGACTCATCGAATATTGATCTGAATTCGCTTTTTGATATAGATGAAGACGCGATTTCAGATGCTTTTGAATTTGATACAAAAGAGCTGGAAGAGAGTATTTCAGGCGCTGTTGATATGTCAGAGTATCCGGACATCGATACAGGATCTCTTGATCTGTCCGGCATGCTTGACATGGGAGATATTTCATTTTCTGTGCCTGACGCCGACATAGGAAATGTCGATCTCGGAAGCATCATGAGCGATATAGACATAACATTTTCGGCAGACAGCATAAATACTCTTGCTTCAGAGCTTATGTCGGGATATCAGAATTATATTTCGGGAAACCCTGAAGGAGACATTTCGCTTCTTGCCGGGGGCTTTATGGATTATCTCAAAACTCAGGATGCCCGCGATATATTGGCTGAAAATATAAGAGAGATAATCGACGCAAACGGCGACGTTATGATATCAGGCGAGCAGCTAAACGCTCTTACGCAGTTGCTCATGGAAGGATTTCAGGCTTACATAGCGCAGCAGGGATATACTGACGGTTCGCTGATGACAGAATATTTTGTTGAATTTATGCAGACGCAGCAGGCGTGGGATATAGTAAATTCATGGATAACAGAAAATATTAATGATCTTCCGGAGATAAATATCACGCAGGATCAGATAGAAAAGATTATTTCAGAGTTGTCGGAAGGATATGATGTCTATGCCGACGGGAACAGTCTGCCGACTGCCGAAAAGATCAGCGGATATTTCCTGGAATATCTCGGCACGGAAGAAGCGAAACAGCTGCTTTCAAACAGTCTGATGGATATGATAGATGTTGAAAGTATCGAAAATGCGGTTTCGGCGGCGATCAAAGGATACGTAGGACAGATAGTATCGTCATACGGCGCGGCAATTTCAGATGTGATAGCTTCACAGATGAGCGACGCCGTAAATTCTGTTATGGAACAGATATCTTCCCAAATAGCGGACGGAATGCAAAATGCGATGAGCTCTCTTGCTCAGGCGATAAGCGAAAGCATGGCCGGCATGCTGAACATTGAGCCTGACGCCCTTATGGGGGCATTCGGACTTACCATGGACGCCGATCAGCTGACAGAACTTTTGACTTCGCTTACCGAAGGCGAAGGGGCGACATACGTTAAAAATCTTGAGTCTCTTGGTTATGCCGATCCGGATGATCCGTATGCAATCAATATATATCCTAAAGATTTTGAGAGTAAAGAAACGGTAATTGCGATCCTCAATGATTACAATACGCGTATGGAATCAGAGGGAAAAGACGATCAGATAATTTCATTTTCGGACATGACGGGAACGCTGATGTCGTCGGTAACGGATATGGTGAATATCATAAGCGTCGTTATGATCGCCATCGTGGCCGTATCGCTGATAGTCTCATCTATCATGATAGCCGTTATAACATATATCAGCGTCCTTGAACGAAAGAAAGAAATCGGAATATTAAGGGCTTTGGGAGCTTCGAAGAGAAACGTATCTTCCGTATTCAATGCTGAGACTATTATTATCGGACTTTGTTCGGGAGTTATGGGCGTTTTGATTGCAAGCCTTCTTACGATACCGATCAATAACCTTATTCAGAGTTATCTTGAAATGGATACGGTTAGGATATTCCT